>NZ_JAJEPS010000050.1:0-1670 GCF_020686965.1 Hominiventricola filiformis
ATAAAATGTACCCTATAGATTAGACAGTTTGAGTTTTTAAAACCCTTACCATTAGACAGTAAGTTTTAACGAAAACCCTTAAATCTATACAATGAGTTTACAGGGAACCCTTAACTTCGGACATGGTTCTGATGATCCCCTTTATTTTGGACAAAATCGATTTTTGACTCCGATTCAGATTGATATTAAAATAAAAATGAATTGGAGGAAATTATGGCAAACAAAAAGTTTACAGAACAAGAAATGCTCACACTGAGAAATAGCAAATATGTGTTGGATGTATCACCGAGCATTGTACATTTCTCGGCAGAATTTAAAAAACTGTTTTGGAAGGAACTGTCAAAGGGCAGGCTTCCACGTGAGATTGTTTCGACTCTTGGGATAGATCCAAATATCTTGGGGGATTCCAGAATAAATGGTCTGAAAACCATGATTGGAAATGAAGTAAAAAAGGGAAATGGTTTTCGAGATCTTAACACCTATGCACAGGGCTGCAACGGATATCTGTCGGCTGAAAATCGGATAAAGTATTTAGAAATGCAACTGGCATATAAAGATCAGGAGATTGAGTTTCTAAAAAAAATTGTATCTTTAAATCCGGAGGCTCCGGAATAATGAAAATATCAGCCCATGCAAAGTATCAGATTATTTATGATACTTTGCAAAAAAACGATAATCTATTGAATGTAGCTGCCATGTGCGAAATTGCAGGAGTATCCCGTTCGGGCTATTACCATTATCTCTCAACAGAAGACCAACGAATGGAAAGAGAGGAACGGGATAGACAGGATTTTCTTTTGATTCTGAAAGCATACCAGTATCGAGGATACCATAAAGGTGCCCGTAGCATATATATGAGGTTGTTGCACATGGAACCGCCTATAGTGATGAATATCAAAAAAATTCGTCGGCTGATGAGGAAATATAACTTACAGTGTCCTATCCGCAAAGCAAATCCCTATCGGAGAATGGCAAAAGCAATGGCAACCGCATATACCGCCCCCAATATAGTAAGCCGTGAATTCGAGGAACACGGACCAAGAAAAATTCTGTTAACAGATATCACGTATATTATAAATGGAAAAGCACCCCGGTGCTATATGTCAACAATTATAGATGCCTGTACCAAGGAACTGTTGTCATGGGTTCTCAGCGAATCATTAGAAATTGATTTTGTATTAGAAACAGTAAAACAGTTAATAGAAAAACATGGAACTGATTTAAGCACAGAAACATTAATACATAGCGATCAGGGTTCCCACTATACCAGCATTAAATTTATCCAATTGTTAAAGGATAATGAACTGAGACAGTCTATGTCACGTAGAGCAAACTGTTGGGACAATGCTCCTCAGGAATCATTCTTTGGTCATATGAAAGATGAATTAGATCTATCAGAGTGCTACAGCTATGAGGAGATATTAAACGCAGTTAGGGATTGGACAGAATACTATAATACAGAACGTTATCAATGGGACTTAGCAAGGTTGTCACCTGTTGAGTATTATCAATATATGACAACAGGAATTTATCCTCTGATAATCCCTAAAGCAAAAGGTGAAAACAATCAATCAGAGGCATCACTTTGATGCCTCTACACAACAAACAAATATAAAATAGAAATCTGAAAAGGAAAAAGTCATAGTGTCCTTGACAAAGGGTACACTTTA
>NZ_JAJEPS010000051.1:0-1623 GCF_020686965.1 Hominiventricola filiformis
AGGCAACTTAGCACTTAGTCGCAATTAGGATTGCGAGTATGACAAAAAGAAGTCACTCGCCGTAAAGGAGAGTGATGCCTGATGCCAAATGAGAAGAAACCAAAAACCAAATGCGTGGAGTATCTCCGCCATGCTGAATACTACGATATGCAAAGTACCTTTGATGAACTGTATGCCAGAAGTCAGGCAGGAGAAATTTTCGAGAACCTGATGGATGTGATACTTTCAAGAGAAAATATCCTGCTGGCCTATCGGAACATCAAATCCAATACCGGGAGTATTACGCCGGGAACAGACAAGCTGAAGATTTCTGATATTGGTAAACTTACCGCTGATGAAGTCACAGCAAGGGTACGCAAAATCGTCAAGGGAGCTAAAAACGGCTACACCCCAAGAAGCGTAAGACGCAAAGACATCCCAAAACCAAACGGGAATACCAGGCCACTGGGAATCCCTTGTATCTGGGATAGATTGGTACAGCAATGTATCAAGCAGGTCATGGAACCTATCTGCGAAGCCAGGTTCAGCAACAATAGCTATGGATTCCGTCCAAATCGGTCGGTTGAAAATGCGATAGCGGCAACCTACAGGCTTATGCAAAAGTCAGGACTTCACTATGTAGTAGAGTTTGACATAAAAGGTTTCTTTGACAATGTAGACCATTCAAAACTGATAAAACAGTTATGGTCACTGAATATCCGGGATAAAGAACTGCTCTATGTAATCCGTAGGATTCTCAAAGCTCCAATCCTCATGCCGGACGGCAACACAGAACACCCAACAAAGGGAACGCCGCAAGGCGGAATTATTTCCCCACTATTGGCAAATGTGGTGCTGAATGAACTTGACCATTGGATAGAAAGCCAATGGCAGTGCAACCCGGTAACGGAAAACTACGCTTACAGAGAAAATGCGGCAGGCTGTCCGATACAAAGCCATGCGTACCGGGCAATGCGGAATACACGGCTGAAAGAAATGTATATCGTGAGATATGCAGACGATTTTCGGATTCTCTGTAGAACAAGGGAACAGGCAGACCAGACGCTGATTGCGGTCACGCAATGGCTGAAAGAACGCCTGCGCCTTGATGTTTCACCGGAGAAAACGAGAGTTGTTGACGTCAGACGGAGCTATTCTGAATTTCTCGGATTCAAAATCCGACTACGCAAAAAGGGGAAAAAGTACGTCGTTCAATCGCACATGTGCGATAAAGCATACAAAAAGGTTAAAGCCAGCCTGACTAAACAAGTCGGAAATATCAAATTTCCCAGAAAAGGACGTGGAGAAGCCGGGGAAGTACGGCTGTTCAACTCCATGGTTATGGGAATCCAGAATTACTACCAGTTAGCCACTGACATCAGCATAGACTGCGGTGATATTGGCAGAACTGTTAATACAGTTCTCAAAAACAGGCTGAAATCTGGAAAGACACACCGGCTGAAAAAGGAAGGCCGCGACCTGACAAAAATGGAAATCCAAAGATATGGGAAATCGGAGCAACTAAGATATATAGCACAATCCAAAGAACCGATTTATCCAATAAGCTATGTTCAATGTAAAAATCCAATGAGTCAGCGACGAAAAGTGTGCGCTTACACAGCGGCAGGAAGAAGTGAAATCCAT
>NZ_JAJEPS010000052.1:0-1469 GCF_020686965.1 Hominiventricola filiformis
ATTGCGGCAATATCTTTCACTTTCATACCCAGCATATAGCGGGCGTGGACACGGCGAGCCTGCATAGGCGGCAGGGAAGAAATAGCTTCGTACAATCGCCGTATCAATTCTTCGTATTCGGCTAATTCTTCTTTTTCTATCAGGTAGTCCTCCGGCGATGGCTGCGCCCAGCCGATGGCGGCATTTTCGATTCCATCGTTACAATCAAGGGAATAAAACGCCTTATACCGGAACATCTTGCGATCTCTGGCGACCTCGGCTCTCTTGTCCAGAAGAAACGCTTCGACGATCTCATCGGACACCTCCACAAAAATGTCCTCTTTGCAAAATGGATAATATTGTTTGAGATTGATGGTCTGCATAGGCACGCCCTCACTCTGTTTGAAAAAGGTCATCATAGCAGCGGCGCATATTCCGCAGCCCCCGGTGGATGGCAACGCTGACCTTACTGCTATGGATACCCTCTCTCCGGGCGATTTCCGGCTGCTTGATACCGGCAATGTAGTAGGCGTGAACACGGCGGGCCTGTGTCGGAGTGGCATGAGCCAGAGCCGCAGGCAGAGCTGCAATCAGGTGCAGGCGGGTGGTCATTTCTTCTCGTTCCAACAAAATATCTTCCGACGATCTGCTGTGTTCCAGTGCGTAATTTTCCAGCCAGCTGTATGCGTCCAGAGAGTAGTAGGCGCGGTGGTAGACTTTCCGACGCTCATAGTTCTCCATCTCCCGCTGGGCCTGATACATCGCTGCCCATACCTCGTCCGTAACATCCACAAACTCGTCATGCCGGTAGTGGGGATACATCCACCGCAGATTGATTGTTTTCATAGGCTTACCTCCTGAAAATCGGAGAGGCGGGCAGCTCGTCCGCTGTCCGCCCCTCGCTGAGATAAGGGAAATGATCCCTTTCACTTGGTAGCCAGAAAACAGGTCATTCGTTAAGCCTGTTCTCAAAGAAATTTATAAATTTTTTTCTGACCGCCTCCACACTTTGATACACAGCCACTTTGGAGCAGCCGCACAGCACACCGATCTCCGCAAGGCTCAGTCCGTCAAGCGCATAGAGCAGGAACCGGCGGCGCTGGGCCTCGGTACAGGTGTCCAGAACAGCCATCAGCTCATGCAGCGTTTCCATGCGGCAAAGGTATTCCTCCGGCGTTTCGCCGTAGACCCCTACACCCTCAGTGGTAATGATGTACTCGTCAAACTCCCGGCCATCCCAATGCCGCCGCTGTTCATGGAACAGGTTCTCCGTTTTGTGATCGGCCCTGTCAAGAAATTCATAGACTTCCAGCGTGACCTCCACAGTCACAGCTTGTCCGTTATAATTGATGGTAACTTCCATCTGCCTTTCCTCCATTCAGATTTTTTCAGGAAAATCTGAATGGGGCGGCGGAGAACGGCACTGGGGCCAGGGTTCGGGCCATGCTGGCCCGATGTTACGGCCCCACAGGTATGAAAAAACGCCCGGA
>NZ_JAJEPS010000053.1:0-1373 GCF_020686965.1 Hominiventricola filiformis
TGATGTTGTATAAATAAAGTTGACACCTTATTCTCAAGGAATTCATGTATAATAAAAGAGAATAAGGAGGAACTCTCAATGTCACGAACCCAACGTAAATACGACCAGGAATATAAGATCCAGGCTGTCAAACTTGCCAAAGAAATCGGCGGTGCTAAGGCAGCCAAAGAATTAGGTATCCCAGAAGGAACCATCCACACATGGCTGAAAGCAGTTAGAGCAGGCACATTGGATATTGGCGACGGTGCACATACTCCGGAAAGCGCGATGAGTCTTGCTGAGGAGCTTGCCATGCTCCGCAAACGCGTTAAAGATCAGGACAAAGAAATCCGGCGTCTGAAAGAGGAAAATGAATTTCTCGAGGAAGCAAGCGCTTTTTTCGCAGCCAGCCGTCGGAAGTCAGCAAGAACCAAAGAATGATGTTCATTGCCATAAAAACGAAAGACGGCGTGATTAAGGGAAAACTCTCATTCTATTGCCGGATGCTTGGCGTCAGCCGCCAGGGTTTCTACAAATATCTTGCTATTAAAGATCGCCCTTGGAAATATCAGGATCTTGCTGATGCCATGAGAGTGATCCATGCTGAGGATGAATGCAATGATACCTATGGACGTATTCGCATGTACCAAGCACTGCTCCTTAAGAATCCGACGGGAATCAAGATCCCCAGTGAACGAACCGTTTACAGGGTTATGGATGAAATAGGACTTGTCCATCGGCCAAAGCGCAAGCCAAATGGCATTACCAAGGCTGATCGGGAAGCACGTAAGTCAGATGATCTTCTGAAGAGAGAGTTCAAGGCTGATAAGCCACTTGAAAAATGCGTAACTGATATCACAGAAATCAAGGCAAAAGATGGAAAACTGTATGTTTCAGCCATCTTCGACTGCTTTGATTCCAGCGTTCTGGGACTGGCAATGGAAACAAACATGAAGGCAACTCTGTGTGAGCATACACTGGATAATGCCTATCTGGCGCATCCTGATCTGCGAGGTGCCATTGTGCACTCCGACAGAGGAAGACAATATACCAGTGAAACCTACCGTCAGGCGCTTTCTAAATATGGCATTATACAAAGCATGAACAGTGATGGTGGCAGGTGCCACGATAATGCTCGATGTGAAAGCATGTGGGCCAGAATGAAAAGCGAGCTTCTCTATGACCGCTACAATACGGAAAGCCTGACCACGGATGAGCTGAGAGTTCTTATTTGGAGATATTTCATCAGTTACTGGAACAACAGGAGGATCTGCTCTGCCAACGGTGGGCTTCCTCCTATGATTAAGCGTCAGAGATACTACCAATCTCTGGGCCTGGCTGCATAGGAAATGATATCTTTGAGATAAATGTGTCAACCAATATTGACAATATCA
>NZ_JAJEPS010000054.1:0-1261 GCF_020686965.1 Hominiventricola filiformis
TTTCGAAGATCTTTAAAGCACTATTTAATTATCAAGGTTCATTGTTTATCTCGTTGCCTCAGCAGCAACTCTGATATGTTATCACATTCGCATTCGCTTGTCAACAACTTTTTTAACTTTTTTCAAGTTCAGTTTGTTGTTTTCAAACTCACAGTTCATGTGTGCCAGCCGTTCTCACATCCAGCTCAGATATAATACCAAACCATATGACAATTGTCAACAGCTTTTTTACATTTTTTGCAAATTTTATGAATTCAATTTTTCACATATTTTTTCCCAATGATTGCACCTATAGTTGAGACCGTTTCTCTAGCACCCTACTCCGACAGTTTCCTTCAAATTCGCGGACATGCATTCATAAAGACACGCATGCAGGATCTCTCCCACATGCGTGTCTTTTTTCATTTTCAACTTTTAAGCCAGATCTGCCCAGTTTGCCGGATATACGAAATATGCATATCTGGTTTTATTCGGAGTCTGGAAATGAATATGGCTGTTTTTAGGAATATAGATAATCTGCCCTTTTTCAGCAGTTACCACACGTCCGTCGATCTCAATCTCCAGAGTTCCCTCAAGAACAAGATCGTACTCATCATAAGTCAGTGTCCACTCAAAACTGGTGTGGTCAAGCTCCATGATTCCGCAGCCCATTCTAGGTGCTTCCTCAAGGGTTACCACATCCTTCAGTGCGACGCCGTCCTGCTCAAAGCGCTCGCATTTGACAGTTTCGGTCGCAATTTTAATAATACCGCTGGGATCTTTTTCTTTTACAAAATCCTCTGCCGGAGCCTGCTTTGCAGTGGACTCTTCCAGAACCTTCTGTACGATCTCGCGGATCAGTTCTTCACTTACGTTCATACTGTGTCCATCCTTTCATTTTCACGAACCGGAATCTTTGTTGCTCTTCACTCGCACCTCGTTCCAGCAACAATTATTTTTCTTCAGCTTCCTCTTCTGCTTTGGCTTTTGCAACAGAAGCCTCTACTTTGGAGAGAAGCATCGGAGCCAGTGCATTGGCAAGGATCAGGGCCGTGATACCTGCAACCAGCTTACCAACGATAACCGGGAAAATCATATCGGAGTTTACACCAGCGGTAAATCCAAGATGATCACCAAATACAAATGCTGCAGATACTGCAAATGCAACGTTTAAGAGTTTTCCCTTCGGGTTCATCTTATCCATGATATTGAACATTGCAATATTGTTAGCCAGAGTCGCTACCAGTCCTGCAGAACCATTCTCGTCCATACCCAGTTTTTC
>NZ_JAJEPS010000055.1:0-1004 GCF_020686965.1 Hominiventricola filiformis
GTCACACATAAGAGATTCTCCTCCTTCCGAAAGATTGGCCCGGATGATAGCATCCATAATAGTTTGATAAAGTGGATGTCCTGATGCGGTGCATAAGCTTGTCTGAGATTTACAAGTGGTGTCTCTGCTGTAATGTGTTTAGACAGACAGGAGAGCCACAGATATTCAGACAGGTCAAGCTGAGACAGGACGATCAGCTGAACGGGTATCATATAGTTATACATATAGTATATCCCATTAGAAACTTTTTCAAGTATTTTTGAGGAAGTAGAAGAAAATTTCTCTTGTAGATAATGAATAAGTTTTCTGGGAAAATGATGAGATACCAGAGTCAGAGTAACCTGGTTGACTGCTGAAGAATCATTCAGATAATCAGGAATGCTGTAGGCATAAGAAAGGGCTTTGAAATAGTTGGATATGGTCATGCTTTCATCAGGACCTTTATAGTCGACGGCGTTGTATTGCCGAAAGATTTTTGCAATGGGGGAAGGGATGGGAGGGCTTTCTGGACGCTTGACAATCATTCCATCCAGCCGACGTTGCCCTTTGTTCAGAATAAATTCAGAATGCCAGGTAAGCATATCATTCCATTGCTCCAACTCAATTTGAAAACCGGAGAGAAAGGCTTTATGCCAGTTGATATGGTGTTTTGTTACTACAATAAAAAGACTCCTTTCTGAGCAGCGGAACTTACACAGAACGGAGACTCCTTTCCCGGAATTCTGAGCAGATCCATCTTTAGTTGTGGTTCATTGTCGGGGATATTTGCTCGAAGTGAGCTTCCGAGAATGAGAGTTAATAGAACAGTAATTACTATGTGATTATAGTAACATACAGTGATCGAAAATACAACAAGAAAATATAACAAGTGGATATGCAAAATAATGCTTTTAGATAATGGGTCTATATCACTTTTGCCCCCACTTTAGTTCCTGTTTTCCGGCGCCACAACAAGCTTTCGTAGGTGAAATGGGCCAGAAACGCAGATTGGTGGCCGCGAGTTC
>NZ_JAJEPS010000005.1:0-215354 GCF_020686965.1 Hominiventricola filiformis
AACGCCGGGTTTTTCGAAGCTCGGCGTTTTGTGTTGGATATATAAAATGAGCTGCCGCACGTTAGTGCGACAGCCCCTTTTTTTATTATTCAGATTCGTTTGCAGGACGCGGATTAAAAAACCATTTCTTCCGCGGCTCTTTCTTTCTGATCTCTTTTATCTTTGGTTCTTTTGGTTTCTTCTCTTTTTTACGTCCAAGAGAAAAAGTTTTTCGATCTTTCTGTGCAGCACGGATCTGTGCGTCCAGATTTTTGTAATGAGTCTCTTCCCGTTCTTCCTGGAGACGGAAGAGGTAGTCCATTTCCTTGACGACCTGTGTGGAGACCTGATGACTCAGTTCCCTTCCCATTTCCTGCTGATTTTCACGCAGCGCCTGCGCGACTACCTTGCCGAGAATGTTCTGAAACTGTTCCATCCTGTCACTGACAGGTGGGTCCGGCTGTTGGACGATGGCAGGTGGTGTTTTTCCCTGTTCCACCTCAGGCAGGAGTACTTTGATTGCTTTGAGCTGATAGCCCTGTTCTTTTAGTTCCTTAATGTGATGAAACATTCGGATGTTATCTTCTGTATAGTAGCGGTGACCCATCTCATTGCGGGCAATTGGCAGTTCCAGTTCGTCTTCCCAGTAGCGGAGCACATGTGCTTCCACATCTACCATTTTGGCCGCGTCGGAAATGATATAGCGCTTCGTATCCATATACATCCCTCCACCTTATGAAATTGTCGTTATCAGACAATGGCCTGATCATAGATATTATATACCATATTCCCTTGATTTTGCAAGTAAATGGGGATATAATAACAACCAGAATAAAAATCAGGAGGTCACGAAAATGGCTAAAATTTCCAAAGATATGATTATCGCAGATCTGGTAAAAATAGATCAGAATATTGTTCCGATTCTTATGAGAGAGGGAATGCACTGCATCGGCTGTCCGTCTGCACAGGCAGAGAGCCTTGAAGAAGCTGCACTGGTACACGGACTGGATCCGGATGTTCTTGTTGCAAGACTGAACAATTTCCTTGGCGCAGAAGAGTAATCAATGGGAAATACGAAAGAGGATGCCTTGAATACAGGACATCCTCTTTTTTTACGTATTTTTTAAATTTCAGCCAGTTTCTGAAGGGCTTCGTCTTTCATAATCAGCGTGTAATGCTCCTGCATGTACGCTTCATTGGCGGGTGTATATTTGCCACTGTTCCCGTATTCGGAAAGAATATTGCAGACTTTGTTGAACTCCTCCGGTGTATGGAAGGATTTTCTTACGATCAGACAATACTCCTGGGTGTCAGGATTTTTATACAGACGGTTTGCACCGTGATAAATACCTGCAAGAACATGGGAAGCCGCCAGCAGGGAATCCAGTTTCGGGAACAGATATAACTTTCGCATATCCAGTTCGCTGGCAAGTTCCTCAGCCTGCTGTTCTCTGTTTTCCTTCGGGGCATTTTTCAGCCGGTGTTCCAGAAGCTTCTGGAACAGATCAATTACTTCATCAGCGCCGTCCGGAAGAAAATCTTTCGGGATCGGCAGTTCTTCACCCGGTTCCACAGAAGACTGGGAAAAACGGGAAAATCTTGTATCAAGCTCTTCCGGATCTGAGACTTTGGTGATGTCCAGAATGATACATTCATTTGGCATAGGAATTGCTTCTATCATAAGCGGGATATTGTCCGCTTCAAAACCAAACTGGTGTGAAGCCTGTTCCATCATATCTCTGAAAAGAGAACGGGCTTTCTCAGATCCGTAGGCAATCTCGCTGATCTTCATATGACGAACCTCCAGGTCGTCACGGGTCAGGATGCAGCGAATTTTGTTTTCATTGATTTTTTCAATTTTCATACAATCACAACCTGCGAATTTATAGTTTTATATAGTATAAACAAAAAAACGAAATATGTAAAGCAGGCAGGCGGAGAATTGAAGGAAATAATTCTGAAATTTTTGTGAAACAGCCTTGAAAAACAACAGAATGTATGTATAATTAAACTGTAAGTCTATTTATCTGATTCCTTTCACAATTCGTGAAATTAATCCGTTTGTTTAATCTGAAGAGAGGGGGTATGCAGTGCGGTATATACAGACATAATATATCACGGGAACTCTTTTTGGAAAATTCTGTATGTACCGCAAGGGGACAGCAGGGCTGTCAGGGGGTAAGTAAAATCATAAGGGGAGAAAAGCTTTCCTGTGTCCGAGATTTGTGGTGGTGGTAATGACAGCTTTGTGGTAAAATCAAAAAAGATACTGATGATAAATATAGTTCAGGAGGACATTCATGATAAGAGAAGACGGAGCTGAAAACGACGTATCCAGACGGCGGAGACCCCGCAGAAAGAGAAGGAGACTGAATCCAAGAGTTGTACCGGTTATGTTTGCGCTGCTTTTGTTTATTCTGATTGGCGGCTTTGCAGCAGGAAGATTCCTGTATCAGAAATATTCTCCGTCCAAAGAAATGGCAGATCTGAACGAATATTTTGGACTGGAAAGTGATCAGGATATGGCTGTGGTTGTCAACCAGGAAAATGTGGGAGACATGGCGCGTCTGATTGACGGAAAGGTCTATGTTCATGTAGATACAGTGGCCCAGTATATTGATGACAGATATTACTGGGATGCGACGGAGAACCTGTACCTTTATGCACTGCCGAAAGAACTGGTCAGTGTCGGAGTAGGAAGCAGCAGTTATACCGTTGCAAAGGCAAGTCAGGATGAAGGATATGTTATTCTGCGCGCGGACGGCAGTGATGCCTATGTGGCGCTGGATTTCCTTCAGAAATATACGAATTTTACGTATCAGTACTGGGAGGAACCGAACCGTGTAAGGATTGTGACGGCCTTCGGAAGCAAGGATATTGTCACAGTACAGAAAGATACGGCGGTCCGCTGGAAAGCAGGTATCAAAAGTGATATCCTTTCCAAAGTATCCAAAGGAACGGAACTGTTTGTGCTGGACGAACCGGAAGAGATTGATCAGTGGACAAGAGTACTGACAGAAGACGGTTTTATCGGATATATAAGAGACAGCAAGATTTCGGATATCGGACAGAAGGAAGAGACTGCTCCGGAGTTTACGGAGCCGGAGTATACCAGCATTTCCAAAGATTATAAGATCAATATGACCTGGCATCAGGTGACGAACATGGAGGCTAATAATTATCTGCTGAATAAGATTGCAGATGCCAAAGGGCTGACGACTATTTCACCGACCTGGTTTTCCATTGCAGATACCGACGGAAATATTTCGTCTCTGGCCAGCCAGTCTTATGTGACCTATGCACATCAGCAGGGTTTGGAAGTGTGGGGGCTGGTAGACAACTTCAAGGACGGAGTCAGCACTTATGAGACACTTTCCAGAACATCCAGCCGTCAGCGCCTGGTGAACCAGCTGACTGCGGCAGCCATTCAGTACGGACTGGATGGTATCAACGTAGACTTCGAGCTGATCACGCAGGATTGTGCACGTGCCTATATCGAGTTTATCCGTGAGTTGTCCATCATGTGCCGGATCAATGGAATCGTTCTTTCTGTAGACAATTATGTGCCGACCGCATCTTCGGATCATTATAACCGTGCGGAGCAGGGTGTGTTTGCAGATTACGTGATTATCATGGGATATGATGAGCATTACAGTGGCTCGGAAGAGGCAGGTTCCGTGGCATCTTATCCGTATGTGGAGCAGGGAATCCAAAAAATGCTGGAGGAAGTTCCGAAGGAGAAAGTTATCAATGCGGTTCCGTTCTTTACACGCTTCTGGAAGACGGATGTAGAAGGCAGCGTAACCAGCGAAGCCATTGGTATGGATGAAGAGGATGTAAAGGTACAGAATAATAATGCCGAAAAAGTCTGGAATGAGACCTGTAAGCAGTACTATGTGGAGTTTGATTATGATGGAAGCACCTATCAGATGTGGATGGAAGAGGAGAATTCCATTGAAGAGAAGATGAAACTGATCAAACAGTACGATTTGGCGGGAGTTTCTTCCTGGAGACTGGGATATGAGCGTTCCTCCATCTGGGATGTCATCCTGAAATACGTAAACTAAACGAATGAGCGTATAACCGCTGCATATACTGTAATAAAGTATGTGCGGCGGTTTTTCTTATTTTGGAAAAAAGGAAACTGGAACTGCTAATGTCGGTGACTGTGATAATATGTGCATGCCTGCTGGCGGAGCGCGGCTGGATGAAAGTATCACAGGAACACGTCACGGGCAGAAGGGCAACACGAATCGTGGTGGTGGATGCAGGGCATGGCGGAGTTGATCCCGGAAAAATCGGTGTGGATGATTCACTGGAAAAGGATATTAATCTGGAGATTGCGGAAAGGCTGAAAACTATTCTGGAACAGCAGGATATTCAGGTGGTGATGACCAGAGAGGAAGACAAAGGTCTCTATGAGGAGACTGCTTCCAATAAAAAAGCGCAGGATCTGAAAAAACGATGCAGCCTGATCAACGAAGGACAGGCGGACTGTGCCGTGAGTATTCATCAGAACAGTTATCATGAAGAGTATGTAAAAGGCGCACAGGTATTTTATTATGGAAACTCCGGAGATGCCGAGAGACTGGCAGAGCTGATTCAGACCCGGCTGAAAGAAGGAGTAGATCCTGAAAACAACAGGCAGGCAAAAGCCAATGAAAGCTATTATCTTTTGAAAAAGACCAGTATTCCTGTTGTTATCGTGGAATGTGGCTTTCTTTCCAACTGGGAGGAGGCAAAACTCCTGCAGGAAGAGGAATATCAGAACAGGATAGCATGGGCAGTGGCCATGGGAACGATCCGTTATCTGGATACCAGATGAAAAAGGACTGCCTGCAGAGATGCGGACAGTCCTTTGAAATACTTATAACATGGAGAATCCTTTGGATTCCAGACAGGATTCAACCTCTGAGATATCCTCAGTATGGAATACCATAATCGGTTTTCCGGATTCGCGGTTGAAGGACAGATAGATGTAGGTGGCATTTACATTGCTGTCATAGAGTGCTGTTAACAGTTTATGCAGGTTGCCGACCTGGTCTTCGACCTCGACACCGAGTACGTCGATCAGTTTGCAGAGATATCCGGCGTTGGTCAGAGCTTCCGCAGCGCTTTCCGGGTCGGATACAATCATGCGGATGATACCGTACTCCGCACCGTCATTGATGACAGAACCGAGAATGTTGATATTCTTTTCGGCCAGAAGACCGGTGATGTTCTGGATGGTACCTTTCTTGTTCTCCGCATATATGGATACTTGTTTTAACATAATAGGACGCCCCTTTCATAAGGATCAGTTGTGAGATCCACGACGATCTTATTGTAACAAATAGTTTTTAAAGGGGCAATGGGAAGATTGCTTTTTTTTCTCCGGAATGCTACACTGGGAAAGGATACTTAGAGAGAAAAAATAAGGTGACAGACAATGAAAACAGAGATGATAAAAATAGACAGGGATGATATGGACCTGAGGGAAATGAAGCGGGCCGGAGAAATCCTGAAAAAAGGAGGACTGGTGGCATTCCCCACGGAGACCGTCTATGGTCTGGGTGGAGATGCGCTGGATGAGACTGCGGCACATAGAATCTATGAGGCAAAGGGACGTCCGTCTGACAATCCGCTGATTATTCATATTGCAGATATGGAACATCTGGATAAGATTGTGGAAGAAGTGCCGGAGGCGGCGCATAAGCTGGCAGAAGCATTTTGGCCGGGACCCCTTACCATGATTATGAATAAAAGCGATGCCGTTCCTCACGGAACGACGGGAGGACTGGATACGTTGGCAATTCGGATGCCGTCTGATCCCATTGCATTGGAACTGATCCGGCAGGGGGGCGGCTATGTGGCAGCACCCAGCGCCAATACATCAGGAAGACCAAGTCCGACGACAGCACAGCACGTATATGAAGATCTGCAGGGAAAGATTCCCATGATTCTGGATGGCGGTGCCGTGACGATCGGACTGGAATCCACCATTGTGGATCTGACAGAAGAGATTCCGACTATTTTACGGCCGGGGTATATTTCTCTGGAAATGGTACAGGCTGTTCTTGGGGAAGCGAAGATGGATAAGGGACTGATCTCCAGTGATTCCAACATTCATCCCAAAGCACCGGGTATGAAATACCGCCATTATGCGCCGAAAGCAGATCTGAAGATTGTGGAAGGTCCGGTAGAGAAAGTTGTTGCCTATATTAATGAGAAGGCGAAAGCAGGAAAAGTGGGAATTATCTGTACGGAGGAGACCAAAGACCGTTATCCGGCAGGCGATGTGAAATGTATTGGTTCCCGTAAAAGCGAATTGTCCATTGCAAGCCATCTGTTTGCAGTGCTTCGTGAATTTGATGAGGATGGAGTCGATGCCATCTACTCAGAATCTTTCCAGGCACCGGGACTTGGAGAGGCCATTATGAACCGTTTGTTGAAAGCTGCAGGACACCAGAGAGTTGATGTTTCTGACAGAATATAGGAGGACAAAAGAGATGTCAAAAGTAATGATTATGGATCACCCGTTAATTCAGCACAAAATTGGAATTATCCGCCGTCAGGAAACAGGTTCCAAAGATTTCCGTCAGCTGATCAGTGAGATTGCCATGCTGATGTGCTATGAGGCAACCAGAGACCTGAAACTGACAGATGTGGAGATCGAAACGCCGATCAGCAAAATGACAGCGAAAGAACTGGCAGGAAAGAAGCTGGCTGTGGTACCGATTCTCCGTGCAGGACTGGGTATGGTAGACGGAATGCTTTCCATGATCCCGGCAGCTAAAGTAGGCCATATTGGTCTTTACAGAAATGAAGAGACACTGGAGCCGATAGAATATTACTGCAAACTTCCGAAAGACTGCGCAGAGCGTGAAGTATTCGTCGTAGACCCGATGCTGGCAACCGGCGGTTCTGCAACGGCAGCCATCACCATGCTGAAGAACAAAGGGGTAAAGAAGATCCGCTTTATGTGTATCGTAGCGGCCCCGCAGGGAATTGAGAGAATGCAGAAAGAGCATCCGGATGTAGATCTGTATGTGGGTGCGCTGGATGATCACCTGAATGAGAACGGATATATTGTACCTGGTCTGGGTGATGCGGGAGACCGTATCTTCGGTACCAAGTAGGAGGTATCATGAGCGAAAAACGCAAGGATTATATTTCATGGGACGAGTACTTTATGGGGATCGCCCAGCTGTCTGCCATGCGTTCCAAGGATCCCAATACGCAGGTCGGTGCATGCATTGTCAGCAAAGAGAATAAAATTCTCTCCATGGGGTATAATGGATTTCCAAAGGGATGCGATGATGATGAGTATCCATGGAACCGGGACGGAGATGTTTACGACAGTAAATATGCATATGTAACACACAGTGAATTGAACGCCATACTGAATTATCGGGGCGGAAGTCTGGACGGGACTAAACTGTATGTCACGCTGTTTCCCTGCAATGAATGTGCGAAAGCAATCATCCAGTCCGGAATTACGGAACTGGTCTATGCAGATGATAAATATAATGGAACACCAACGAATCTTGCCTCCCGCCGGATGTTGAAATCGGCGGGTGTAAAAGTGACGCCTTATCAGAAAAGCGGACGAAGGATTCAGTTGGAAGTATGACAAAAGGACTGCCGCAGACCGCGGCAGTCCTTTTGTGCCAAATTAACAAAAACTGGAATTGATAATTGGTAATATTGAACGAACAAATGATAAACTTTTGTCAATAATTTAACGATAGACCTGGTTTTTGTTGAATATGCCAAATGGATGTGCTACAATGCTAAGAAATGATTAAGATTTTGTTGACGCAGCGAGATGGGCAAGGAGGTGAAAAGATGCTGGAAAATGCTTTGAAATCAGTGAAGGAGGCGGAAGAAAAAGCCGCAGCCGCAATGCGCGAAGCAGATGCACAGGCAGCCGCAATAATCGAGGAAGCCAAGGCAAAAGCAAAAGATATGAAGGATGAGACCGGGCAGAAGATCCGGACTCAGAAAGAGCAGGCGGAAGAAGAGGCGCGTCAGATGAGTGAGAACAGCCTGAAAGAGGCAGAAGCCAGCGCTCAGAAGGAAGCGGATGCTTTGAGACAGCTGGTGGAACCGAAGCGCGAAGAGGCCGTAGAGGCCGTCATTACATCATTGGTGTAGACTGAAAAAAGAGAAAAGGAGGGATGTGGATATGGCAATCGTGCAGATGCAGCGGATCAATATCTGTGCATTGAAGAAGAATCGGAAAGCGATCCTGGAACGTCTGCAGGAACTGGGAGCCATGGAGATCGATATCCAGCTGGAGGATGACAGCCTGGGTGAAAAACAGGATGTAGCAAGCTCCAGAGCATTGTTCGAGAGACGGGCTCAGACAGCAGACCAGGCACTGGCAATCCTGAACATTTATGTTCCGGAGAAAAAAGGCATGCTGGATTCCCTGGCAGGCAAGCCGCTGGTCGAGAAAGAACTGTTTGAGAAAGCAGCTGAAAATCAGGATCAGTATATGGCAACTGCTTCCAGAATCGTTACGCTGGACAAGCAGATTGCAGAGAGCAAAGCAGCGGTTCTGAAAGTGCAGAACCAGGTGGAGGCACTTGCTCCGTGGCTGTCACTGACGGTTCCGGTGAGCTATACAGGAACTCAGAAGACTGCAGTACTGATAGGAACCATGCCGAATCCACAGGATCAGCAGAACATCTTAAATCTGCTGGCCGGTGCAGTGCCGGATGTGGAAGCGGTAGATGTGGAGCTTATCTCCACGGACAAAGATTTTACCTATTTGGCAGTGATCTGTATGAAACAGGATGCAGGAAAGGTAGAAGAGGTACTCCGGACAGGAGGATTTTCAAAACCGTCATCACCTGTGCAGAAAATTCCGGAAGAGTATAAAAAGGATCTGGAAGCAGAGATTGCGAAAGCACAGGAGCAGGTAAAGCAGCTGGAAAGCGAACTGGTAGAATGTGCCGTCAGCCGTCAGGATCTGGAGCTCATCTCCGATTATTATCGGACAAGAGCAGAAAAATACCGGATTCTGGGAGAAATCCCGCAGACAGCAAGTACATTTGCCATCAGTGGTTATGTTCCTGCCGCCAAGGCAGACGCCATTGTAAAAGATCTGTCCGAGCACTATGGTGCAGCGGCAGAGACAGAAGGAATCAAGGAGGAAGAAGAGCCTCCGGTACTTCTTCACAATAATCGGTTTTCTGAATCGGTGGAAGGTGTTCTGGCATCCTTTGGACTGCCGGCAAAAGGGGAAATAGACCCTACCTTCTTTACATCTATTTTTTATGTATTTTTGTTTGGACTCATGTTGTCCGATGCAGCATACGGATTGATTGTATCCCTGGCCTGCGGCATTGTACTTCTGAAATTCCCGCGCATGGAAACAAACCTGCGGAAATCCGTTCAGCTGTTTTTCTGGTGTGGACTCTCCACATTGTTCTGGGGAGTGCTGTTCGGCGGTTATTTCGGAGATGCACTGGATGTCATATCGGAGACCTTCTTTGGACATAAGATTTCCATTCCGGCACTGTGGTTTGTACCGTTGAATGAGCCGATGAGAATGCTTCTTTATTCCATGCTGTTCGGTGTGATTCATCTGTTTACCGGACTGGCACTGAAGGGATATATGTACATCAGGGATCATAAGTACATGGATTTTGTATGTGATGTTATTTTCTGGTACATGCTTCTCTTAGGACTGATCGGACTTCTGATTCCGTCCAGCATGTTTGCAGGCATTGCAGGCAAACAGATTGTATTCCCGGCAGCGCTGAATGCAGCGGCAAAATGGAGTGCAATTTTAGGAGCAGTAGGAATCGTTCTCTTCTCTGGAAGATCCAGCAAGAATCCGGCTCTTCGGATTGCACTTGGAGCATACGATCTCTACAACATTACCGGATGGTTAAGTGATGTCCTTTCTTACTCCCGTCTGCTGGCCCTCGGTCTTGCAACCGGAGTTATTGCTTCTGTAGTCAACCAGATGGGAAGCATGGGCGGAAAGAGTATCGGAGGAGTCATTCTCTTTATCATAGTATTTGTGATTGGCCATGTCTTTAATATGGCAATTAACCTTCTGGGTGCCTATGTGCATACCTGCCGACTCCAGTACGTGGAGTTCTTTGGAAAATTTTATGAAGGCGGCGGAAAACCGTTCGAGCCTTTCAAACTTAAAACAAAATATGTAGATCTCAAGGAGGAGAAATAATTATGTTAAGCAGTATTACTGGTAATGGATGGGCGTTAATCGGAGCAGCACTGGCAGTTATTCTGGCAGGATGCGGTTCTGCATATGGTGTAGGTGTTGCAGGTCAGGCAGCAGCAGGCGTTGTAACAGAGGATCCGAGTAAATTTGCTAAGGTTCTGGTTATTCAGCTGCTTCCGGGTACCCAGGGTATCTACGGTCTGCTGGTAGCATTCGTTGCACTTTCCAGATATGGTCTTCTGGGCGCAGGTTCCGCAGAACTTTCTGTTGCAACCGGACTGATGGTTATGGCAGCATGCCTTCCGATTGGAATCGTTGGTCTTGTATCTGCAATGCATCAGGGTAAAACCGCAGTTGCATCTATCGGAATCGTAGCAAAGAAACCGGATCAGTTTGGTAAAGCAATGCTGTTCCCGGCAATGGTTGAGACCTACGCAATTCTGGCTCTGCTGATTTCTATCCTTGCACTTCCGACTGTATAAGAAACCATAGGAATGTAAGGAGGGAAGCTTTAGAATGACCGGATTGGACAAAATTACAAGCCAGATTCAGGAAGAAGCCGAAGCCTCCGCGAAAGAAAGACTGGACGCTGCCAACAAAGAGGCAGAGCAGATCCTGGCGGATGCACAGGCTGCATGCAAAGTCATGGAGCAGGAAGCTTTAGAAAAAGCGGCAGCAGAGAAAGCAAATCAGGATGGACGTGCTCATTCCGCAGCAGAGCAGAAGCGAAAAACTGCACTGCTGCAGACCAAGCAGGAAATTATCGCGGAGGTCATTGGAAAAGCTTATGAGACTCTGAAAAATGAGGATACCAAGAGCTATTTCCTGACCATGGAGAAACTATTAAATACGTATGTGCTTGCAGAGAGCGGAGAAATTTATTTCTCAGAAGCAGATCTTGCACGCATGCCGGCTGATTTTGAACAGAAGATCAAGGCAGCAGCAGAAGCAAAAGGCGGTAAGCTGGTGCTGAAGAAAGAGCCGAAGGCAATTCCGGATGGATTTGTGCTGGTATATGGCGGTGTGGAAGAAAACTGTACGCTGAAAGCTCTGTTTGATGTGAAAAAAGATCAGCTGCAGGACAAAGTAAACGAGATTTTATTTTTATAAAAAAGCAGATTCGCCATAGAAGGAGGGTTATCATTGTCTGACACAAAGTATACCTATGCGGTTGCGCGAATCCGTGCTTTGGAGGTATCCCTGTTTTCTTCTTCCACCATTGAGCAGCTGATTGCATGCAAAGATATGGAGAGCTGTCTCCGTTTTCTGAGCGAGCATGGCTGGGGCGGTGTGGACACTGCTATGGATGCAGATGCGATTCTGACCAGAGAGCAGGAGAAGATCTGGGAGACCATCGGGGAAATGCAGGTGGATATGAACGTGTTCGACGTTCTGTCCTATCCGAACTGGTTCCACAATCTGAAAGCGGCAGTGAAGGAAGTATGTACCGGCAGAAGTGGTGCCAATATTTACTTTGAGGGAACGCCGATTCCGAAGGACGAGATGATACGAATCGTCAGGGAAAAGGATTTTCAGGCACTTCCGGAAAATATGAGAGAAGCGGCACGTGAGGCGGTGGATACACTGCTCCACTCCGGAGACGGACAGCTCTGCGACGTGATTATTGACCGTGCAGCGCTGGAGGCAATTCTGGAGGCGGGAAACCGTTCCAAGGCAGCCATTATCCGCGACTATGCGGAGTCTACGGTTGCTGTTGCCAACATCAAGATTGCAGTCCGCTGCTGTAAGACCGGAAAGTCACTGGAATTTATGAAGAGAGCCATGGCTCCCTGCAAGACTCTGAATGTAGAGCGTCTGGCCCATGCAGCTCTTGCCGGAATGGATTCCATTATGGAATACTTAAGCGGGGCAGGATACGCAGAGGCGGCAGATGCCATCAAAGAATCACCATCTGCATTTGAACGGTGGTGTGATAACAGGATTATCGAGACCATCAAACCGCAGAAGACGAATCCGTTTTCTGTAGGTCCGTTGGTTGCGTATGTAATCGCAAGACAGAATGAAATCAAAACGGTGAGAATCATTCTTACCTGTAAGCAGAACGGCTTATCAGATGATTCTATCCGGGAAAGGGTAAGGGAGATGTATGTATAAGATCGCAGTTATGGGCGCATACGACAGCATCTATGGATTCGCTTCGCTGGGCCTGGACATTCATCCCGTATCCGACATCCAGGAAGGAGAAGAGGAGTTAAGAAGACTGGCATCCGGTGATTATGCCGTGATCTATATTACGGAGGCACTGGCAGCACAAATTCCTCATGAGATAGCCAGATATCGGGAGCAGGTTCTTCCGGCCATTATCCAGATTCCGGGTGTGTCCGGCAATACGGGTGCCGGAATTACAGGCGTGAAGAAGTCGGTAGAACAGGCAGTCGGTTCGGACATACTGTTCGGAAATGATTAGAAAGCAGGTGAATTCTTTCAATGAGTAAAGGCACGATAAAGAAAGTAGCAGGACCTCTGGTTATTGCCGAGGGAATGCGCGATGCCAACATGTACGACGTAGTTCGTGTAAGTGAGCAGCGTCTGATTGGTGAGATCATCGAGATGCACGGTGATCAGGCATCTATTCAGGTATATGAGGAGACAGCAGGCCTTGGACCGGGTGAGCCGGTAGAGTCAACTGAGATGCCGCTGTCCGTAGAACTTGGACCGGGTCTGATTACCAGTATTTATGATGGTATTCAGCGTCCGCTGGATGATATCATGAAAGTGTGCGGAAACAACTTGAAACGTGGTGTGGAAGTTCCGTCCCTGAAACGTGATAAAAAATGGAACTTTGTTCCGACTGCAAAAGTGGGTGACGAGGTAGAAGCAGGAGACATCATCGGTACCGTTCAGGAGACCGAGGTTGTCGAGCAGAGAATTATGGTTCCTTACGGTATCGAGGGAACGATCAAAGAGATCAAATCAGGAGAGTTTACCGTAGAAGAGGTGGTAGCAGTTGTTTCCACAAAAGATGGTGATAAAGATGTATTCCTGATGCAGAAATGGCCGGTTCGTAAAGGTCGTCCATACAAGAAAAAACTTCCGCCGACCATGCCGCTGGTAACCGGTCAGCGAGTTGTTGATATGTTCTTCCCGATTGCAAAGGGTGGTGTTGCAGCCGTACCGGGACCGTTCGGTTCAGGTAAGACCGTTATCCAGCATCAGCTTGCAAAATGGGCAGAGGCAGATATCGTAGTTTACATCGGATGCGGTGAGCGTGGAAATGAGATGACCGACGTTCTGAACGAGTTCCCGGAGCTGAAGGATCCGAAGACCGGAAAATCTCTGATGGAGCGTACCGTTCTGATTGCCAATACATCCGATATGCCGGTTGCTGCACGTGAGGCATCTATTTATACCGGTATTACGATTGCGGAGTATTTCCGTGATATGGGTTATTCTGTAGCATTGATGGCAGACTCTACTTCCCGTTGGGCAGAGGCTCTTCGTGAGATGTCCGGACGTCTGGAGGAAATGCCTGGTGAGGAAGGTTACCCGGCATACTTAGGTTCCCGTCTGGCACAGTTCTATGAGAGAGCCGGACATGTTGTCAACCTTGGCAAAGACGGAAGAGAAGGTGCACTGTCTGTTATCGGAGCAGTATCCCCGCCAGGTGGTGATATTTCCGAGCCGGTATCCCAGGCAACCCTGCGTATCGTTAAGGTATTCTGGGGACTGGATTCTGCACTGGCTTACAAACGTCATTTCCCGGCAATCAACTGGCTGACCAGTTACTCCCTGTATCTGGACAATATCTCCGGCTGGTTCACCAAGAATGTGGCAGATGACTGGATGAGCGGACGTCAGGAAATGATGTCTCTGCTTCAGGATGAGGCACAGCTCAATGAGATCGTACAGATGGTAGGTATGGACGCATTGTCTGCTCCGGACCGTCTGAAGATGGAAGCAGCACGTTCTATTCGTGAGGACTTCCTGCATCAGAACTCTTTCCATGAAGTAGATACTTACACTTCTCTGAAGAAACAGCTGCTCATGATGAGACTGGTGCTTGCTTACTATGATAAATCTGTAGAAGCATTGAAAAATGGTGCAGGCGTACAGGGACTGATTAAGATGCCGGTACGTGAGCAGATCGGACGTTATAAATATACACTGGAAGAAAATCTGGATACCGAATACCAGAAGATTCTGGATACTCTGGATGCTCAGATTGCAGATGTGTGCGGAAAGGAGGACTTCTAAATGCCTAAGGAATATAGAACAATACAGGAAGTAGCCGGACCGCTGATGCTGGTACAGGGCGTAGAAGGAGTTACGTATGATGAGCTTGGAGAGATCGAGCTCGCAAACGGAGAAACCCGCCGTTGTAAGGTGCTTGAGGTAAATGGTACGGATGCTATGGTACAGCTTTTCGAGAGCTCTACCGGTATCAACCTTTCTAACAGTAAGGTACGTTTCCTTGGAAGAAGTATGGAGCTGGGTGCATCTGAAGATATGCTTGGCCGTGTCTTCGATGGTATGGGTCGCCCCATTGATGGTGGTCCTGAAATTCTTCCGGATAAGAGACTGGATATCAACGGTCTTCCGATGAACCCGGCAGCAAGAAGCTACCCGAACGAGTTCATTCAGACCGGCGTTTCTGCAATCGATGGACTGAACACTCTGGTTCGTGGACAGAAGCTTCCGATCTTCTCCGCTTCCGGTCTTCCGCATGCACAGCTTGCAGCACAGATTGCAAGACAGGCAAAGGTAAGAGGAAAGGATGAGAAGTTCGCAGTAGTATTCGCAGCTATGGGTATTACCTTCGAGGAATCCAACTTCTTCGTAGAGAGTTTCCGCGAGACCGGAGCGCTGGACAGAACCGTTCTGTTCATTAACCTGGCAAATGACCCGGCAGTAGAGCGTATCGCAACTCCGCGTATGGCACTGACCGCAGCTGAGTACCTGGCATTTGAGAAAGACATGCACGTTCTGGTTATCCTGACGGATATTACCAACTACGCAGATGCACTTCGTGAGATTTCCGCAGCGCGTAAAGAGGTTCCGGGACGTCGTGGTTATCCGGGTTACATGTATACAGACCTGGCTCAGATGTATGAACGTGCAGGACGTCAGAAGGGCAAAGAAGGTTCCATTACCATGATTCCGATTCTGACCATGCCTGAGGATGATAAGACGCATCCGATCCCTGACCTGACCGGTTACATTACCGAGGGCCAGATCATCTTAAGCCGTGAGCTTTACAGAAAAGGAATTAACCCGCCGATCGATGTACTGCCATCCCTGTCCCGTCTGAAAGATAAAGGTATCGGTGAGGGCAAGACCCGTGCGGATCATTCGAATACACTGAACCAGTTGTTTGCTGCTTATGCGCGAGGTAAAGATGCAAAAGAGCTTATGACTATTCTTGGTGAGGCTGCTCTTTCTGATATCGACCTGATCTATGCAAAATTTGCAGATGAGTTTGAGAAAGAATACGTATCTCAGGGATTCCAGGCAGACAGAGATATCGAAGATACTCTGAATATCGGATGGAAATTACTTTCTATCCTGCCGAGAAGCGAGCTGAAACGTATCGATGACAAGTTCCTGGATCAGTACTACGGAAAGTAGGAGGTGACTGCACGTGGCATCTACACAGGTGAACCCGACCCGAATGGAGCTGACCCGCCAGAAGAAAAAACTGGTGACAGCGACCAAGGGGCACAAGCTTCTGAAAGACAAACGTGATGAACTGATGCGTCAGTTTCTGGATCTGGTACGGGAAAACATGGCACTCCGCCAGAAGGTGGAAGCAGGTATTCAGGCCGCCAATAAAAACTTCGTTATTGCCAAGGCAGGTATGTCGGAGGAGACTCTTCATACTGCACTGATGGCACCGAAGCAGGAGGTATATCTGGAGACATCCAGCAAAAACGTCATGAGTGTGGATATCCCGGTATTCGAGTATAAGACGAGAACCGCCGATGAGAATGATATCTATTCCTATGGCTTTGCATTTACTTCCGGAGATCTGGACGATGCGGTAAAATCCCTGGCAGATATTCTGCCGGATATGCTGAAACTGGCTGAGACCGAAAAGGCCTGCCAGCTGATGGCGTCAGAGATTGAGAAAACCAGACGTCGTGTAAACGCGCTGGAGCATGTCATTATTCCCCAGGCGCAGGAGAATATCAAGTATATTACCATGAAGCTTGACGAGAATGAGAGATCGACTCAGATCCGTCTGATGAAGGTCAAAGACATGATGCTTGAAGAGGCACATCATTATAAAGAAAAAAGGACCGGCTATCCTGTCGAGGTTGAGACAGAGTAGTTGAGAGAGAAGGCGTCCCCGGGCGGGGACGTCTTTTTGATTGACATTTTTCCTTTGCTACTTCATAATGCTCATAGAAAAATATTGAACGGAGAAATCATAGAATGAACAGAAAATGTCTGATAAAAAATATGACAGATCAGGTAAAGGAAGCGCAGCTGAAGCTTGGTTATGCGCCAGAGACGGTACGTCTTTATTATCCGGTGGCGTCTTTAAATGAGATTCTGGGAACATCTGCTCGAAATGCTCAGGAGATGCTTACTCTGCTCAATGGAGATTTTGAAGAAAAAACGGAGCTTGGAAAACTGAAGTTCAGCAGCCATGCAGAGCGGATTGAGATCAGTATTCCACCGGAAGGTGCGAAGTGGGTACATGAGCATGTGGAGACACCAGCTTTCTTAAAAGAGCTCATTGAACTGTTTCAGACAAAGCATGCCTGCACATTGGAGGAGATCTGTGAGATCTTTAAAAAATATGATCCGGAGTATATCTGTGAGAAGATGCCTGCAGGATCTGATTTTGATTATGCCATTCATTTTCACAATGCAGAACATGACGAATATTACTATTGCATTCATATGGAAATGGGACATACGATTTATCATCGTTTTACAGAGGCGGATTATCTGGCACTTCTATAAGTGAGAACAGTAACTGGCAAAAATAAGGACATATGGAAAAAAAACGGCTTATTTTTGACATTGTGCGGATTGCAATTTCTACTTTGGTAAGATATAATAACCTAGATATAATGTGAATAAGATAAGCTCATTCGGAGCAATATGAAATATAGATAACAGACTGACATTCGAGGTGTAATTGTGGAACAGTATATTATTAAAGGCGGAATTCCACTTAATGGTGAAGTAGAGATCGGCGGAGCAAAGAATGCAGCACTTGCCATTCTTGCAGCTGCAAATATGACAGATGAAACCGTTCGGATTGAAAATCTTCCGGACGTTAGAGATATCAATGCCCTTCTGGAGGCAATGCAGGACATTGGCGCGCGTGTGGAGCGTCTGGATCGTCATACCGTGACGGTAAATGGCTCCTGTGTAGAGAACTGTATTGTTGAAAATGAAAATATGAAAAAAATTCGTGCGTCTTATTATCTTCTTGGCGCACTTCTTGGAAAATACAAGAGAGCAGAAGTCCCGCTTCCGGGAGGCTGCAACATTGGAAGCCGTCCTATCGATCAGCATCTGAAAGGCTTTAAAGCTATGGGTGCGACAACCCGTATTGAACATGGATTTATTATTGCGGAAGCAGAAGAACTCCATGGAGCGCATATTTTCCTGGACATGGTCAGTGTAGGTGCGACCATCAATATTATGATGGCTGCTTCCATGGCAGAGGGAAATACTATCATTGAAAATGCGGCAAAAGAACCCCACGTGGTAGATGTAGCCAACTTCCTGAACAGTATGGGAGCCAGAATCAAAGGCGCAGGTACGGATGTCATCCGTATCACAGGTGTCAGCGCGCTCCATAAGACCGAGTATTCCATCATTCCTGACCAGATCGAAGCAGGAACCTTTATGTTTGCTACGGCCGTTACAGGCGGCAATGTGGTTCTTCAGAACGTGATTCCGAAGCATCTGGAAGCAACTACGGCAAAGCTTCTGGAGATGGGATGCCAGATCTGTGAGTATGATGATGCGGTACGTGTGATGGCACCGAAGAAGCTTCAGGCAACTCATGTAAAAACCATGCCATATCCGGGATTTCCTACGGACATGCAGCCACAGATTGCAGTTTCTCTTGCTCTGGCAGAAGGTACGAGTATCGTAACGGAAAGTATTTTTGAAAACCGTTTCCGATATGTGGACGAGCTGTCCCGTATGGGTGCTTCCGTAAAAGTAGAAGGAAATGTGGCAGTCATCAGCGGCGTGGAGAAATTTACCGGGGCAAGAGTCAATGCACCGGATCTTCGTGCGGGGGCGGCTCTTGTCATTGCCGGACTGGCAGCAGAGGGCATTACGATTGTAGATGACATTTATTATATTGAGCGCGGCTATGAAAATCTGGACGAAAAACTCCGGAAACTGGGTGCCCAGATTGAGAAAGTAGCCAGCGAAAAAGAAATTCAGAAATTCAGACTGAAAGTTGGCTGATGTGCTCTTTAAATTATTTTGTGTAAAAGAGAGATAATGAGAAAAGATTCTGTAAAATCATAGAAATTAAAGATAATTCCTATAATTTTAAGAAACTGTTGCATTTTAGAAGAAAATAAAGTACAATTTTCCACATCAAAAAGAACTGCAGTACAGAAAGCTGTTAAGACTGGCAGCGGAAGACAGTGGTATCAACGAAAAATTATTTGCAGGTGCGGATGAAGATGTGAAAAATTCACTCCTTAGATATCATACTGGAAAAAAATAGAAAAATCCTGAAAACTATGATCTGTGCCTGAATACGGAAAAACTTGGATATGAAGAAACAAAAGACCTGATTATGGAATATGTAAAAAGAAGAACCGGGAAATAATCCCGGTTCTTCTAATATAAAAAATTATTGCACATGATGCTTTTCTGCATATCCGGTCAAAATCAGAGTCAGGGCTCCGTCGCCGGTGACGTTGCAGGCAGTTCCGAAGCTGTCCTGCAGGGCGAAGATGGTAAGCATCAGGGCAGTGCCGGTGTCATTAAAGAGCAGGATGCCGGTAATGAGTCCTAAGGATGCCATAACCGTTCCTCCAGGTACACCCGGAGCGCCAATGGCAAAGACGCCAAGGAGCAGGCAGAAGAGTACCATGGTTCCCAGAGAAGGAATGGAGCCGTACAGAATCTGGGATACGGTCATAACGAAGAAGACTTCGGTCAGAACAGATCCGCACAGATGGATATTGGCAAACAGCGGGATACCGAAATTTACCATATCTTCACGGAGTACAGAGGATTTTCTTGCACAGCGAAGGGCAACGGCCAGGGTAGCTGCAGAAGACATGGTTCCGACTGCTGTGATATAAGCAGGTCCGTAATGTTTTACTACTTCCATCGGATTTTTTCCGGAATAAATACCTGCAAGAGTATAGAGCAGAGTCATCCAGATAAAGTGTCCGATCATAACAATGATGATGACCTTCAGGAAGACAGGCAGCTGTTTCGTAATGGTTCCTTCATAAGAAAGACTGCAGAAGGTGCAGGCAATGAAAATTGGAAGGATTGGGATAATAACACGGGTAACAATTTCCAGAACGATTTTCTGGAATTCTTCCAGAAGCTCTGCAGTTCGTTCTGCCTTGGTCCAGGTAACTGCAAGGCCAACCAGAACAGAGAACACCAGTGCACTCATAACGCTCATAATCTGCGGAATTTCAAGAGCAAAAATAACTTCCGGCAGTTCTTTTAGTCCGTCTACAGAGGAGACAATAGAAAGATGCGGGATCAGGGTGTATCCGGCGACCATGCTGAACAGTGCGGCACCTACAGAAGATGTGTATGCCAGTACCAGTGCAACGGAAAGCATGCGGGAAGCACTCTTGCCAAGTCTGGTAATGGATGGTGCGATGAAACCGATTACGATCAGCGGTACGCAGAAAGTGATCACCTGACCAAGCAGATGCTTGACAGTAACAATAATGTTCATAAAAGATTCGTTGGAAATGAGCCCGACTGCGATTCCGATGATAACTCCGGCCAATAAGCGTACGGGCAGACTTTGAGCAATTTTTTTCATGAAATAGTTCTCCCTCGTTGTTTTTCTTTATAGTATAGTTGATTTATGATGAGAACACAATAAATATTACAAAATCAATAACCTATAAAATAGGAGATAAAAAACAGACAATGAAAGAAACGTTCGTAGTTTCTTTTCACTGTCTGCTTTTTTGAATTCTTTATGCCAGATATTTTTTCAGAGCATCAGCCTTATCGGTTTTCTCCCACGGAAGATCTACATCGGTACGTCCAAAATGTCCGTAAGCAGCGGTCTGCTTGTAGATCGGACGACGCAGATCCAGCATCTTGATGATCCCGGCCGGTCTGAAGTCAAAGTTTTCGCGGAGAACCTCAACCAGTTTCTCATCGGAAAGTTTTCCGGTACCGAAGGTATCCACTCTTACAGAAGTCGGTCTTGCTACTCCGATTGCGTAGGAGAGCTGAATCTCACACTTGTCAGCCAGTCCTGCAGCAACGATATTCTTTGCCGCGTAACGTGCTGCGTATGCAGCGGAACGGTCAACCTTAGTACAGTCTTTTCCGGAGAATGCGCCGCCGCCGTGACGGGCGTATCCGCCGTAAGTATCTACGATGATCTTACGTCCGGTCAGTCCGCTGTCTCCGTGGGGTCCGCCGATAACGAAACGTCCGGTCGGGTTAATGAAGAACTTGGTGTCTGCATCGACCATGTCTGCCGGAAGGATCGGATCGAAGACATATTTCTTAATATCAGCGTGAATCTGCTCCTGGGTAACTTCCTCACCGTGCTGGGTGGAAAGAACAACTGCTTCCAGACGAAGCGGTTTGCCGTTTTCATCGTACTCTACGGTAACCTGGGTCTTTCCATCCGGACGAAGGTACGGCAATGTGCCGTCTTTACGAACATCGGTCAGTCTCTTTGCCAGTTTGTGAGCAAGGGAGATTGCATAGGGCATAAGTTCCGGAGTTTCGTTGGATGCATAGCCGAACATCATACCCTGATCGCCTGCGCCGATTGCCTCCAGCTGGCTGTCATCCATGAGATGTTCTTTTGCCTCCAGTGCCTTGTCTACGCCCATAGCAATATCGGAGGACTGCTCATCAATGGCAGTGATAACGGCACAGTTATCGGCATCGAATCCGAATTTTCCTCTGGTATATCCGATCTCGCGAATGGTATCGCGAACGATTTTCTGGATATCTACGTATGCTTTGGTGGTGATTTCGCCCATTACCAGTACAAGACCGGTGGTAGTGCTGGTCTCGCAGGCAACACGGCTCATCGGGTCCTGTTCCATCAGTGCGTCCAGGATGGCATCAGAAATCTGGTCACAGATTTTGTCTGGATGGCCTTCGGTTACGGATTCGGAAGTAAATAAAATTTTTTCTTTTTCCATGAAAATGCTCCTTTAAAAAATGGTGCAGGAGAATTCTCCTGCTGTGGTTTACAGACAACAAAAAAGTCCGCACAAGCGGACCTGACAAAACATGTATCAAATCCTCTTATTGTTCGATCACTCGCTCAGGTAAGCACCTTCCTTTATAAAGGGGTTGCCGGGTTTCACAGATCCTATGTATCTCCACCGCTCTGAATAAGAGAAAACTACCGTATGGACTTTTCTAACATAACTTACGACATGATTACAAAAAAGTCAAGGGTTTTACAAAAAGTTTATAAATAAGAACGGACAGATATGGTATAATTTTGATAGTCCAAATACGGAGGACAGAATAATGAATATAAGAACAAAACTTCTGATTACATTCGGAGTTGTGGTTGCAGTACCACTGTTTTTGATATCATTGGTTTTTTTTGGCTTTATGAGCATGCAGCCGGCGGAGGTAGCAACACCGCAGATCCGGGAATTTTTAGGTGAGATGCTTGTGTCGGTCATTTTGATTATGGCAATGACCTGCAGTTTCCTGATGGCATGGATTTACCGCAGTATACTGACCCCGATTGAAACTCTGAAAAAAGCAACGAGAAATATTCGTGACGGCAATCTGGATTTTGAAGTGGAAATCGGGGATGATGATGAGATTGGTGAGCTGTGTGCGGATTTTGAGGAGATGAGAATCCGGCTGAAAGAATCCACGGAGGAAAAAGTGGTTTTTGACAGTCAGAATAAAGAGCTTATCAGTAATATTTCCCATGATCTGAAGACACCGATCACAGCGGTAAAAGGCTATGTAGAAGGACTTTTGGATGGAGTGGCCGATACGCCGGAGAAGCAGAAAAAATATCTGAGAACCATTTATAACAAAGCCAACGATATGGACCGGCTTATTAATGAACTGACCTTTTATTCCAAGATTGACACAAATCGTATTCCGTATACGTTTAACAAGATTAATGTAAAGGAATATTTTGATGACTGCTTTGAAGATATCGGCATGGAGATGAGTCAGCAGCAGATTTCCTTAAGTTATGATAATAAGGTGGCACCGGATGTGATGGTCATTGCGGATGCAGAGCAGATTAAGCGTGTCATCAATAATATCGTAGGAAATTCCGTGAAATATATGGATAAACCGGACAAATCCATTGCCATCCGTGTGATGGATGTGGGAGATTTTGTGCAGGTGGAGATCGAGGATAATGGCCGGGGAATCGCGGCAAAGGATCTTCCATATATATTTGACCGGTTCTACCGGACAGATACGTCAAGAAATTCCTCGAAAGGAGGAAGTGGCATCGGTCTTTCCATTGTCCATAAGGTCATGGAAGACCATGGAGGAAAGGTCTGGGCAACCAGCAGAGAAGGAGAAGGAACGACTATGTATTTCGTTCTTAGAAAATATCAGGAGGTACCGGCTAATGAGTAAAATTTTGATTATTGAGGATGAGGAAGCTATCGCAGATCTGGAGAAGGACTATCTGGAGCTGAGCGGCTTTGAAGTAGAGATTGAGGGCCGGGGAGACAGCGGACTGACAAGAGCCCTGTCAGAGGAGTTTGACCTGATTATTCTGGATCTGATGCTTCCGGGTGTGGATGGATTTGAGATCTGCCGTAATATCCGGGAAGAAAAAAATATTCCGGTCATTATGGTGTCAGCCAAGAAAGACGATATTGACAAGATTCGGGGTCTGGGTCTGGGGGCAGATGATTATATGACCAAGCCTTTCAGCCCCAGTGAGCTGGTGGCGCGCGTGAAAGCGCATCTGGCACGGTATGAACGTTTGGTTGGAAGCGGCATTCAGGAAAATGAGATCATTGAGATCCGCGGCATTAAGATCGATAAGACGGCCAGAAGAGTCTGGGTTAACGGAGAGGAGAAGCAGTTTACATCGAAGGAATTTGACCTTCTGACTTTCCTGGCACAGAATCCCAATCATGTATTTACGAAAGAAGAGCTGTTCAGCAAGATCTGGGATATGGAGTCCATTGGGGATATTGCAACCGTGACGGTGCATATTAAGAAGATTCGTGAGAAGATCGAGTTTAATACAGCGAAACCCCAGTACATCGAAACTATCTGGGGTGTAGGCTACCGGTTTAAAGTTTAGCACAACAAAAAGACCTGGATTTTCAAGGAAAATCCAGGTCTTTTGTCTTAAAATGCAATTAAAAATGCAAGCATTTTATTTTTTGAATAATCTTTTGAAGAATCCCTTCTTCGGTTCTGGTTTCTCGATGCCGCCGCGAGCGCTCTTGATTGCAGTGATGTAAATTCCGCTGACAACAACTTTCACTTCGCGTTTTACCGGAAGGAGATCATAGATGCTGGCATCTGCAACCAGTGTCATAATCTTTGGTCCGATCTTTGCTTTTACAATGGGCATCTTGGATCTGCGTAAATACCAGGGAGTCTGGTCAATGACCATCTGGGGCAGTCCGGATTTTTTTACGGGGAGTCGTTTCTTATCGATAATCAGCATGCTGACGGTCTGTGCCATCGCATTCAGCTGTGCCTGATTCTCTGCCTGACGTTTTTCAAGTTTACGTCCAAGGAAATAAAGAACAACCAGAACGATAATTAATATGATAAGAGTAACTAATAATACCTTCCACATTCTGTCTTCTGTGCCTCCTGCAACAATTTCTCGTTTCATTGTAGCATTCTTTCCTTTAAAAAGCAAGGAAAGGATGCTACAATGGGGAGGCATCAAATTACGGAAAGGGATATAAAAACATGAAGAAAAAGATGTTATTGATCCTGCTGGCTTCCGTGACGCTTACAATGGCCGGATGCGGAAGCAGTAAGCAGACAGATACAGCAGAAAAACAGGAAGAAAGTACAACTGTGGAGGACTCTGAGTCTGCAGTTACTTATGAGCCGGTGCTCTATGAGGATCTGAGCAGCAAGCTGGTGTCACTGGGTGAATATAAGGGACTGCAGGCGGCAAGAAATGTGCAGGAAGTGACGGAAGAGGATGTACAGGCGGAAATCGACAGCATCAAAAAAGAAAATGCGGAACTGGTCGATAAAGAGGAACCTGCAGAGACCGGGGACGTCGTCAATATTGATTTCACCGGATATATTGACGGGGAGACGTCCGATAACCTGAAAGCAGAAGGAACAGATGTGGAGATCGGTGCAGGCACTATGCTGGAAGACTTTGAAAATCAGTTGATTGGTGTGACCACAGGAGAGGATACACAGATCAGCTTTACCTTCCCTGAGGATTACAATCAGGAAGTAGCCGGAAAAGATGTGCAGTTCGATATCCACGTAAACAGTGTAAAGGCATATGATATGCCGGAATGGACAGACGAAGATGTACAGGAAAACACGGATTATGACAGTCTGGAAGATATGGAAAGTTCAATCAGGGAAGAACTGCAGCAGAGCGCAGAGAAAGATGCTGAGGATAATTGGCAGTATGACCTGATTAAACAAGTCATGGAGAGCAGCGAATTCCAGATCGAAGATGCGGATGTGGAAGCGTATATTGACCAGATGGTAAGTGAATATGATTCTTACGCGGCTGCAAATGGAATGGAAACAGAACAGTTTCTGCAGCAGTATCTGGGTGTAACGATGGAACAGCTTCGGGAGATGTTCCGCGAGACTGCTACCTTCCGCGTAAAAATGACGCTGGCATTCCATGAGATTGCTGAACAGGAAGGGCTCACAGTGAGTGATGAAGAATATCAGGAGCGTCTGTCTGCGCTGGCTTCTCAGTATGGTTATGATGACCCGTCCAAAATCGAGCAGGTTTACAGTGCAGAAATGATTAAAGAAGAAATGATTCAGGAAAAAGCCATCAATTTTATTGAAGAAAATGCGCAGGAAATCTCCGAATAACCGATGAAATGCAAGAAAACTGGGAAAAATATGAGAAATTCCTTGTTGATTTCAAAAAAATGTAGTAATATACGAAGTACAGGCACATTTGTGCCAGAATAGGAAAAGAAAGGAAGACAAAACAATGGCATTAGTTACAACCACTGAAATGTTTAAAAAAGCTTATCATGGCGGCTATGCAGTTGGTGCTTTCAACGTAAACAACATGGAGATCGTTCAGGGTATCACTGAGGCAGCTGGAGAGCTGAAGAGCCCGGTTATCCTGCAGGTATCCAAGGGCGCAAGAGCTTACGCTAACCACACTTATCTTGTAAAACTGGTAGAGGCAGCAGTTATCGAGAATCCGGATATTCCGATCGCTCTGCATCTGGATCATGGCGACAGCTTTGAACTTTGCAAATCCTGTATCGATGGCGGATTCACTTCCGTTATGATCGATGCTTCTTCCAAATCTTTCGAGGACAACATCGCAGTAACCAAACAGGTTGTTGAGTATGCACATGCTCATGGCGTAGTTGTAGAGGCAGAGCTTGGTACTCTGGCTGGTATCGAGGATGAGGTAGTCGTAGAGTCTGGTCACGAGAGCTACACCAGACCGGAAGAGGTTGAAGAGTTCGTTGACAGAACTGGATGTGACTCTCTTGCAATCGCAATCGGAACCTCTCACGGCGCATACAAATTCACTCCGGATCAGTGTACCAGAAATGCTGACGGCATTCTTGTTCCGCCGCCACTGCGTTTTGACGTACTTGAGGAGTGCATGAAGAGACTTCCGGAGTTCCCGATTGTTCTTCATGGATCTTCATCTGTACCGCAGGAGTTCGTAAAGATGGTTAACCAGTACGGCGGAAACATGCCGGATGCTGTAGGTATTCCGGAAGAGCAGCTGAGAAAAGCAGCTGAGCTCGCTGTCTGCAAGATCAACATCGATTCCGATATCCGTCTTGCTATGACTGGTAATATCAGAAAATACATGGCTGAGCATCCGGATCACTTCGATCCGAGACAGTATCTGAAACCGGCTCGTCAGGCTGTTAAAGATATGGTTGCTCACAAGATCGTTAACGTTCTTGGATCCAACGGAAAAGCTTAAGTTTTTTCGAATTGAAATTGAAACCCGCCCGGGTCAATCGGGCGGGTTTTTGTGTAGGAGGAAAAAAATGAACGTGCAGGATTTAATGAAAGCACTCCACACTGCAGAACAGTTAAAGGATACTCTGCGTCATTGTGATACATCCGGTGGACGAAGAGAAAGCGTGGCGGAACACAGCTGGAGAGTGTCTCTAATGGCTTACTGGATCAGTGACGAATTTCCTGAAGCGGATATGAATAAAGTGATCAAGATGTGTCTCATTCATGATCTTGGTGAATGCTTTACCGGGGATATTCCCACCTTTGATAAAACGAAAGCAGATGAGCAGCGGGAAGAACAGCTTCTTCAGGAGTGGGTTGATCAGCTGCCTTCACCTTTCAGGGAAGAGATGACAGCACTTTATCAGGAGATGGAAGCACGCGAGACAGTTGAGGCGAAGATCTATAAAGCACTTGATAATCTGGAAGCGGTGATCCAGCATAATGAGTCCGATATATGCTTTGGGCATTGAACATATTCACGGCCGTATATGCCCAGATGAACAGCTACAAATAATTTCGCTCACCAGGCATCAGAAAATAAACGCGATGCATCCAACCGGTGATGAGAAGTGTCAGGAATTCAGCCACCGGAATGGCAATCCAGGCTCCGTTAATACCAAAAATCCGCGGAAGAATCAACAATGAAATAACAATAAAAACCAATGTTCTGCAGAAAGAAATCAGCGCGGACACTTTTCCGTTGGACAGTGCAGTAAAAAATCCGGAAGATGTAATATTCATGCCGCTGAATAGGAAATTAATGGAAAACAATCTGAATCCTACAGAAGCCAGTTCCCAGGTGCCCTGATCTTTTGTAAAAATTGTTACAATGGCAGGAGAGAAGAAGACGGCTGATACTACAATCACAAAGGAAGAAACTGCTACAAACAGGAAAGAAATCCGATATATCTTTCGCAGCTTTACCCGGTTTCCGGCTCCATACTGGAAACCAATAACGGGGCTGATTCCGATGGAAAATCCCAGGTAAAAAGCATTAAACAAAAATTGTCCGTACAACAGAATGGTGATGGCAGCAACTCCGTGTTCACCGGCCAGAGACATCATAACGATGTTAAAAAGAAATGTAATGACAGCATTGGAGAGTTGGGATACCATTTCGGAAGAACCATTATAGCAGGCATCCAGCATCTCCTTTACAGAAAACGTAAAACGGCAGAACCGGAGCTCTCTCCTGGTAAACAGAAAAAAACACAGTCCACAGACTGCCGGAACACATTGTCCGATACCGGTAGCAAGCGCAGCCCCTGCGATTCCCATCTGACACGGAACGATCAATACATAGTCAAGAATCATATTAAAAATACCTGCACCGGTCATGAGCAGAAGGCCAAGTCCCGGGCGTCCCGCAGTCACCAGAAAAGACTGAAAGACAGCCTGCAGCATACAGGCAGGTGCAAATAGCATGGAAGTTCCAAGATACAGGCGGCAGTCGGCAAGCAGCACGTCACTGGCACCCAGAAATCTGGAAATGGGAGTGAGAAACAGCTCAGAAAAAAGCAGCAGGACTAAACTGAGCAGCAGTGCCAGCACCACAAACTGTGTCAATGCTTCGCGAGCACGCTCATTTTTTTCTTCGCCGAGATACTTGCTGATGATCGCATTCCCACCGGTACCAAGCATGGTAGAAATAGCAATTTCCACATTGATAACCGGATACACAATATTCAGTGATGACAGGGCATTACTGCCCAGAAAACGCGAGATAAAGATTCCGTCCACAATGGTATATAATGACATGAACACCATCATAATGATGGATGGCGCTGCGAATTTCAAAAGCCCCGCAGGGGTAATATTCTGATTAATCGAATGACTCATCTGTTAAAATTCCTCTTTCAAACCTAAAACGAAGTGATTGACAAAAGACAGTATATGCTATAGGGTAACCCTATAGTCAAGAAGAAAAACGGGGATGAAAAAGATGGAACAAAGAATGTATATGACGACTGGTGAACTGGCAAAACTTATGGGAATCACGAAGGAAACGTTATTTCATTATGATGAGATCGGACTGTTTCGGCCGGCTGTTGTTATGAAGAATGGATACCGCTATTATGAGGTTAGCCAGATGGAACTGCTGGATGCCATTCTTCTTTTAAAAGAACTGAGAATGCCATTGAAAGAAATCCAGGAACTTCTTGGAAAACGCAGTCCGGAAAGAATGCTGGAAGTTTTTTCAGAACGGGAAGAAAAAATCCAGGAAGAAATGACAAAATTAAAAAATATGAAAAGGTGGATTGCACACCGCAAGGAGCGAATTGAAACAGGACTCCACATAAATACAGATGAAATACGGATTCAGCAATTCCCGGAGCGTTTCTATCTTTACAGCAGTGTGGAAAGCGGAAATGCGGAAGAAAGTTACAGAAAAGCCAATGAACTGGTTACCAGATTTCTGGAAGCTAATCCGGGATTTAAAAGTGATTATGAAGTTGCTTATATACAGCATGGGGATGATGTAGAGCAGGGTATTTATGACCGGTATGACAATGCAATTGTGCTGTTGGAAAAACGTCCGCGTAAACTTTCTTATCAGGTACTTCCGGAAGGCGACTATCTGACAGCTTATCACCGGGGACACTGGAAAACAGTCGGTGCAGCATATCAGCGAATGCTTACATATATTCAGAAACAGGGACTTCAGGTTGAAAGGGAATATATAGAACGGTATCTGATAGATGCTCTCGCAGTGGATGATTTGAATTCTTATATGACAGAGATTACAGTGAGGTTGCTAAAATAAGGTATTTATGCCCGGACTTTCTGATTTTCCGGGCAGAATGAAGCAAAGTTTTTCTATATCGCCAATCAGACCTGGAAATATAATTTTTTACAGGGAATCAGGTGATTTTGGTGAATTCCCTGGGCGGAGCGGAAGATTACTAGTCTATATGCCCAGGTCTGCGGAAACCAGACACACAAAAATGGGACTGCCGACAGACAGTCCCATTACGCAGTTTAATCAATCACAGTTATGGAAGTGATCACCGGCTGATCACCCGCTTTTACAGTTCCGTTATTGTCCTGTACGGGGGTGTTTTCGCAGATGGCGTCTACCACATCCATTCCGTCTGTTACGTGGCCGAATGCGGCGTACTGGCCGTCCAGGAAGGTGCTGTCCTCATGTACGATGAAGAACTGGGAGGAAGCGCTGTCCGGGTCATTGGCGCGGGCCATGGAGATGGTGCCGCGTACATGGGAAATGTTATTTTCCACGCCGTTCTCGGAGAATTCTCCTTTGATGGTTGTATCAGAGCCGCCGGTTCCGTTTCCTTTCGGGTCACCACCCTGAATCATGAAGCCGGAGATGATTCGGTGGAAAGTCAGGCCGTCATAGAAACCTTCCTCTGCCAGATTCACGAAGTTAGTAACGGAGATGGGAGCTTCATCGGCATCCAGTTCCAGAGTGATGGTGCCATAGTCCTGTACGTCAATAGTGATATGATGGAGTCCGGTCAGAAGTTCTTCTTCAGCGGAAGCACTCTCGTCAGAGCCTTCTTTTTTATCGGAAGCATTGTCGGCAGAAGTGTCAGCACCTGCAGTTTCTGCAGTCTCTGTGGTGTCAGTTTCGGCAGCACTGTCAGATTTGGAAGATCCGCATCCGGCGAGCATGGTGCCGCATAATGCAAGTGTTAAAAATAAAACAGTCAGTTTTTTCATAAAATACCTCCATGCGTAAATTCAGTTTCTATTGTAGAAGCTGGATACGGGAAAGTCAAATGTAGATTCTGTGAACTTTTCTACAGAATTTTTCCAAGGAAGTAGGGAGCCTGTTTCTGCCACCAGTTCCAGTCATGGGCGACATCATATCCCCAGTAGTCCACAAATGCAGGAATTCCTTTTGCATGAAGCACGCCGTCCAGTTTTCTGGTATCTGCCAGAAGTTCGTCTTCCCATGCGCCCTGTCCAACGCAGAAGAACATATTACTCCTGCGATACAGAGACATATACGGGTGATCTTCCGGCATATTCTGAAGGCAATGGTAGGGAGAGTTCAGGTAGACCAGATCGTCCATATAGCCGCCCAGTACCTGGGAAGCATCATAGATGCCGCTGAGGCAGATGGTAGTGTCAAAACGGTCCGGAAAGCGGAAAAACAGATTGGCAGCGTGGAAAGCCCCCATACTGCATCCCATAGTCATAGCTTTCTGATTTTTATTTTCCTTTTCCATCAGTGGAAGGACTTCCTGCACCAGATACTGCATCCAGTCTTCATGGAGCACGATCCGGTCACGTGCATTCTTCCAGGTACATGACCAGGTCTCTGCATCGATGGTATCGACACAGTAGAGGCGGAGCTTTCCTTCTTCAATAAAGGGGGCACAGGCATCTACCATGCCGAATCCTTCAAAATCATTGTGTTTTCCATCCTGAGAAGGGATGACCAGACAGGATTTGCCGGCATGACCGTAGACCTTGACCGGCATATCGCGGTGCAGTCTTTCACTGTACCAGTTCAGTTCTTTTATCTGCATGATTTATTCTTTCCTTTTGGTTGTAGTTTTTGCCGGAGCCTTTCGATTTCTGGCAGCCGGTTTCCTTGCCGGTTTTACCGGTTCCGGAGGGCAGAGTTCCAATGTGTACCGGAAGAATTCTTCCATCTTTTCCTTACTTTCCAGATGAGCCAGATACATATAATTTCCCATGCCGTGTGCAAGTACTTCGGGAAGCTCTTGTGCAAGCTTCAGATCGGCTTTCCAGACGTCCAGAATTTCTTCATGGGAGTGCAGATAATGCAGCTCTTTCCAGCGGCCTACGTAGGCACAGAAGCAGCGTGTGGCTTTGGTCTGATGCCGGAGTTTGTCGTAGACCATCATATCGGCATAATGCTGATAACAATTGGTACTGTAGGCAAAGTTCACCATATCGGGAGTCGGTCCTCCAGATGGACGCATATTGACCTCCAACCCCACAATCTGACCTTTTTTTCCGAGATAGGCGTGATCCTGTGTCAGACGGAAAAATTCCAGATGGACAAAGCGGCTTCTTACCCGGAATGCTTTCAGGCAGGCTTTTCCGGCAGCTTTGAGATCATCAGCTACCTGGTCTACAATATAGAATTGGATGGAACCATGCTGGTTGACGCTATCCATGATGGAGATCGGTGTAATGTTACCAGTTTCGAAGAGTACGGTTCCCTTACTGTTTACGATAGCGTCATAGGAACAGATCTCGCCGGGCACCAATTCTTCCATGATATAGGGTACCGATGGGAGATTGCGGAAGAAATCGGTCAGATCTTTCTCATTTTCCAGTTTCCAGGTATCACAGGCACCGACGCCGCAGTCTGGTTTTACGATGACCGGATAACCGACTTCTTTGATAAAAGTTTCCGCGCTGGCCTGATCCTGCACCATATGAAAACGGGCAGTTGGAATTCCAGCTTTTTTATAACCTTCCTTCATGCGGGATTTTTGCTTGATCAGCGCCATATCCTTCGGCTGTAGACCAGTCGTGATATGGAAATCTTCCCGCAGTCGTGCATCCTGAGTGAGCCAGTACTCATTATTACTTTCCAGCCAGTCAATTTTTCCATGGTGGAAAGAAAGAAACGCTACTGCACGGAACATTTCGTCATAGTTTTTCATATTATCCACCCGGTAATACTCTGTCAGGGCAGATTTTAAGACGGGGGAAAGTTCATCGTAGGGGGTGTCTCCGATTCCGAGGACATTGACGCCGTCATTTTTCAGGGCGACGCAGAAATTTTCATAATTTCCGGGGAATGCAGGAGAAATAAAGAGGAAATTTTTCATTAGTAATGCTTCTCCTTACAAAAAAAAACTGACCGTATGAAACGGCCAGGGTGAATATTATTTTACAGTCGACCGCCTTTATATTTTTCCAGAAAACGATGGATTCTCTCAAACGGATCCAGAAGATCGCTGATGGAAGCATCGTGATTCAAGGTATCAATTAAAAGGGCGATATATTTGCTCATGTCACAGGAAATGTAATATTCTCTGGAAAGAAGTTCCGGTGACTGGTACACCAGGTTAGTGGTAAACAGACGATCAAAAAGTCCCTCTTTATATGCTTCGTCAAATTTTTCCATTCCGTTGGTGAAAAGACCAAAGGTGGAATACAGGAAAATTCGATTCGCATGCAGTGCTTTCAGCTGGCGGGCTACGTCGATCATGCTCTCGCCGGAGGAGATCATATCGTCTATAACGACAACATCTTTGCCGGCTACGTTGCTGCCGAGGAACTCATGGGCAACGATGGGGTTGCGTCCGTTGACGATGCGTGCATAGTCACGTCGTTTGTAAAACATACCCATATCAATACCGAGAACATTTGCCAGATAAACAGCACGGCCCATGCCGCCTTCATCCGGGCTGATCACCATCAGATGTTCACTGTCTACCTTGATATCGCGGACGTTGGTGAGCAGTGCTTTGATGAACTGGTAAGCAGGCTGTACGGTTTCAAAACCTGACAGCGGGATCGCATTCTGGACACGCGGGTCGTGAGCGTCAAAAGTAATAATATTGTCAACGCCCATCTTGGTCAGCTCCTGAAGAGCAAGTGCGCAGTCAAGAGACTCTCTTGCGGAACGCTTGTGCTGGCGACTTTCGTACAGGAACGGCATGATGACGGTGATTCTTCTTGCTTTTCCTCCACATGCGGCGATGATACGTTTCAGATCCTGATAATGGTCGTCCGGGGACATATGGTTCTCATGTCCGCACAGAGAATAAGTAAGACTGTAGTTACATACATCAACCATCAGGTACAGATCACGTCCACGGACAGATTCCTGCACAATTCCTTTTGCCTCGCCGGAACCAAACCGGGGTACCTTTGCGTTCAGGAGATAAGACTCTTGTTCGTATCCCTGGAATACGATATTATCTTTGTGCTGATTAGCGCTTTCGTGACGCCACTGCACCAGGTAATCGTCCACTCTTTTTCCAAGATTTTTACAGCTCGGCAGTGCAATGATGCCGAGAGAGCCAACGGGAATCGTTTCCAGAACCCGTTCACTGCGCTGAATATTCATGATGTAATCCTCCATATAATAAGATGCAATTTAAATACAATATAATAATAAATATCTCAGTAAGACCATACCATCAGCAGTAAGCCAACGTCAAGGACTTTCAGCGGGAACCTGCGATTTTTCTCCGAATTCGGATATCACTGCCCGTAAACTTCAGAAGTGTATAGGAACTGGTGATACGGGAGAAGACACGTTCGCTGTAAATATCCCGGAAATCCTGCAGGGAGAGGTTGGTGGAAATGATGGTCGATTTCCCTGCCAGCATCCGTTCGTTCAGTATCTGGAACAGCTTGGATACCGTAAAGGTATTGGAAAGCTCGGTTCCCATGTCATCTAAAATCAGAAGGTCACTTTCCAGAAGCGGCTCGTAAGCCTGGCGGAAATTTTCAGAACCGCCGGATATGGCACCAGAGAGCAGTTCAAACAGCTGGAAAGATGTAAAATAGATGACGGAAAATCCTTTGTCCAGCAGTTCTTTGGCAATGCAGTTGGAGAGAAATGTCTTTCCGGTTCCGACAGAACCGTAGAAAAGCATGCTCTTTCCGTCTTTCCTGAAGTTCAGGGCATATTCCTGACAGGTCCGGATGATGGGCGGCATGGAAGTCCTCTGTGTCTCATCATAGACGTCATAGGACAGGGTGGAAAAGTTCTCTTTTTCCAACACAGATTGAAGTCTTGAGGAAGAATAGAGAAGTTCGATCTCTTTCTGCCGGAAGCAGTGGCATTTTTTCTGGCCGACATATCCGGTGTCCTTACAGTCCGGACAGGTATACTGCATTTCCATATAATCCACGGGATAACCTGCTTTTTTCAGGATCTGTTCTTTTTCTGCCCGCAGGGAGGACAGTTCCTGACGGAGTATCTCCAGAGCATCCGGTTCTTCGTCAAAAAGTCGTTCCGCCTGGCGGATGCTGCAGGCAGACATAGCTTCCTGAATCTCTCTGATCCGAGGAAACTTTTCGTAGATCTCGTCGGTCCGGGCGCACTGCCTGCGGTAATTTTCATATTGTCTGCGGTCATATCCCCGCATGATGGTATCGTATTGACTGTTGGTCAGTGCCATGGGATCAGCCCTCCTTTTTCAGACTCAGTGCTGGCTTTCCAGGAGCTGTTTCTCCAGCTCGTCGAAATCATAATCACGTTGCTGGAAATTAGTGAAACCGGTGGAGCGGGCCTGGGATGCAGGTGCTCTGCGTGCTGCTTTTTTCTGATGTTCCTGATCCAGCGCCAGTACATCGTTCATATTATGTACCTTCTGATCCGACCATCGGGTAAGAATGCGGTCGGCATACTCAAAGTTTGGCTTATGAAGCCGCTCCATGGTTCGTCTGCATGCCTCCAGTACCAGATCCAGGGTAAAGTCATAGGTGTTCAGCCACTTTTCAATGTAGGAAAGCTCCGGGTCCACCGGATTCCGGTCATTGATGCCGAAGGCCTTCATGATGGCAAAGGTATTTCTCCGGTAAGTGGTGGTACGTTCCTTCGCCTGCCCCACCGTAGAGATGCCTGCCTCCGCCCATGCAAGCCCTACCGTGCGGATATAGTGGATACTTTTGCTGCCCTTGCAGACACAGTACTCTACCAGATATTCGATCAGATCAGCAGAGAAATGAAGCTGGTCATAAAAATAGAGAATGGTCTCAATCTCCGAAGGAGACAGTGTTTTTCCAAGGTACTGGTTGCACACAAAGAGAAGCTGCCGGCATTCTGACTGCTGCGCGAAGGCATTGAGCTCTTCCGGGCTGTAAGATTTTGGCGCGGGAGTTTCTTTCTCCTGGCGGAGAGAGACGGTGGCATTTGCCTCTGATTTTTTTGCTACCGGATCAGGAATGGTACAGAGATAAATTCCCTGAAGGGTGTTGGCATCGTCGCATTCCAGAGACAGGATGCCCTGTTTTTCCCAATATTTTAAAGCGCGTAAAATATCGCTTTCTGTTTTATCCATGACATCGGCAAGACCGGCTACGGACAGAGAAATATCCGGACAGTTCAGGGCGCGCAGAAGGTAGAGATACACTTTCACGTATTCTCCGTTTGCACCCGGCATATAATAATCCAGAAAAAGATTGGACACGCTGGTAACTCCCGGTGTACCGTCGGTCTTTAATACAAAATCACTCATTTTTTTATACTCCTACTCTATACGGAGTATAGCACAGCTCCCGGGAAAAGAAAATAGGTGGGAAACTGACAGTGGATATGGAAAACCGGTGTGGAATAAGAATGTGGATAATGTGGATAACCTGGTGGACAGTTTTCATTATTGGAAACCTGTTTCGACAGAAAAATACAGGAAATTCAACGAAAACAGGGAATTTGACAGATCGGTGTCAGGAATATTATGTAAATGTCTTATCCACGAAAAAATCCACATGCTTATGCAACTTATTATGTTGATAAACATGTGGATAATGTGGATAACTTTATCTGGAAAGCAGATTTTCCCCTATTTTCAGCACATCTCCGGCACCCATAGTTATCAACAGGTCCCCGTGCATACATTTTTTTAATAAAAATTTCTCAATTTCCTCAAATGTTGGGAAATAATAGCAGGGTTTTCCAAGTTTTTCGATTTCCGCCTGTAATGTCTGAGAGCTGATCCCCAGGGTATCGGTCTCTCTGGCTGCATAAATATCAGCGAGAACGATGTGGTCCGCATGGGAAAGGGCCTGCGCAAACTGCGTAAGGAATGCTTTGGTTCTGGTATAGGTATGGGGCTGGAAGACACACCACAGTTCCCGGTGTGGATAGTTGGCAGCTGCTTTTAAGGTGGCTTCGATCTCTGTTGGATGATGTGCGTAATCATCGATGATGGTGAAACCGTTTACCTCACCCTTGTACTGGAAACGACGGTTCGTGCCGTGGAACATGGAGAGACCTCTGGCAGCAGTGTCAGCGTCAATGCCAAGTTCCAGGGAAGTGGCCAGTGCAGCCAGTGCATTGGAGACATTATGGATACCTGGGACATGAAGTGTAATCATGCCTAGATCTTCACCATGATGGAACAGGCGGAAAGAAGCACATCCTTTCTCGTCATAGGAAATTTCTTTTGCAGTGTAGTCTTCCGTTCCGTTCATACCATAGGTGACAGTTCGGCCTTTGATACCGTCGGTAATTTCCTCCGGGTGCTCGATCTGGCTGTTTAAAACCAGAAGTCCATCGTCCGGGAGAAGTCCGGCAAAGCGGTGGAAGGAATGACGAATATCCGCGAGATCTTTGAAGAAATCCATATGGTCTTCTTCAATATTCAGGATCACTGCCACTGTCGGAAAGAAGGACAGGAAGCTGTTGGTGTACTCGCAGGCTTCAGTCAGAAATGTATCAGAATGGCCCACACGGATATTTCCGCCGATCTCCGGAAGAATACCGCCTACGGAGATTGTAGGATCCTTCTGGCTCTCCATGAGGATCATGGACAGCATGGAAGTGGTTGTGGTCTTTCCGTGGGTTCCGGATACACCAATGGACGTTTTGTAGTTTTTCATAATCTGACCCAGCAGTTCTGCACGGGTCAGCATGGGAAGAGACTGGCGTGCGGCTTCTGCAAATTCCGGATTGTCAGGATGGATGGCAGCCGTGTAGACGACCACATCAATGCCCGGAATAATATTGGAAGCTTTTTGACCGTAAAAGATCTGCGCTCCTTTGGAGATCAGGTGTCTGGTAAGATCGGATTCCTGAGAATCAGAACCGGATACGGTAAATCCTTCCTTCAGAAGAATTTCCGCAAGACCACTCATACTGATGCCGCCGATGCCTATAAAATGTATATGGCATGGCTCTTTAAAGTTTATCTGATACATGAAAATTCAGCCTTTCTGCGTTTTTATTTTACATTATATCCTATTTAAATGAAAAAGCAACGGTTTGTAAAAGCTGACAAAAAATAAACAAAGAGAATGTAAAAAATGACGAAGCAAAAGTGGGGGGAATGTAAGAAAAGATAAAAAACATCACAAAATATGAAAAAATAAAGAATGATTTTGGTGAAAAATGTTCACCACTTATAAAAAGTGTGCTATAATAACCACATCAAAACATGTTTTTCTATGCAGCAAGAGGTGATAGCGTGATAAAAAAAGAAATGATTGCCATGCTTTTAGCTGGCGGGCAGGGAAGCCGTCTCGGGGTGCTTACGTCCAAAGTTGCCAAACCGGCAGTTGCTTTTGGAGGAAAGTACCGCATTATCGACTTCCCGTTAAGCAACTGTATCAATTCAGGTATTGATACAGTTGGAGTACTGACACAGTACCAACCGTTGAGATTGAATACGCATATCGGAATCGGAATGCCGTGGGATCTGGATCGGAATAATGGAGGTGTGACGATTCTTTCACCCTATGAGAGAAGTGCCGGAAGTGACTGGTATTCCGGTACGGCCAATGCCATTTATCAGAATATCGATTATATTGATACCTACAATCCGGAGTATGTGTTGATTCTGTCAGGTGATCATATCTACAAGATGGATTATGAGGTAATGCTGGATTATCACAAGGAAAACAATGCGGCAGTGACCATTGCCTGCATGCCGGTACCGTGGGAAGAAGCCAGCCGTTTCGGCGTGGTGATCACGGATGATACCGGAAAGGTTACGGATTTTGAGGAAAAACCGGCAAATCCGAGAAGTAATCTGGCATCCATGGGAATCTACATTTTTACATGGAAGGTATTAAGAGAAGCACTGATCAAGATGCGTTCCGTACCGGGATGTGATTTCGGAAAACATATTCTTCCGGAATGTCTGGAAAACGGGGAGCGGCTGTTCGCATATGAGTACAATGGATACTGGAAAGATGTAGGTACACTTGGTTCCTACTGGGAAGCCAATATGGAACTGATCGATATCATCCCGGAATTTAATCTCTATGAGGAGTTCTGGAAGATCTATACCAAGAGTGATGCAGTTCCGCCATTATATGTATCGGAAGATGGATTTATCGAGCGAAGCATTGTCTGCGGCAATTCCACAATTGAGGGAACTGTGATCAATTCCGTCATCGGAGCCAATGTACATATCTGTAAGGGCGCTGTGGTGCGGGATTCTATCATTATGAAGAATACCACTGTGGGAGAAGGCACTCAGGTGGACAAGTCCATCATTGCAGAGGAGGTTGTGATTGGAGATCACTGCACGCTCGGCGTAGGGGAAGATATTCCGAATAAAGTAAATCCAAAAGTATATTCTTTTGGTCTTGTGACCATCGGAGAGAATTCCGTCATTCCTCCCAATGTCCAGATCGGCCTGAATACGGCCATTTCCGGACCGACGGAGAGTGAGGATTATCCAAACGGAATACTCGCAAGCGGTGAGACTTTAATTAAGGCAGGTGATCGGTCATGAGAGCAATAGGAATTATATTAGCAGGCGGCAATAATCATCGGATGAGAGAACTTTCGCAGAAGCGCGCCATTGCGGCTATGCCGGTAGCAGGAAGTTATCGGAGCATTGATTTTGCATTGAGCAATATGTCCAATTCCCATGTGCAGAAGGTGGCAGTTCTGACCCAGTACAATTCCCGTTCGCTGAATGAGCATCTGAGCTCCTCCAAATGGTGGGACTTTGGAAGAAAACAGGGCGGACTGTATCTCTTTACTCCTACGTTGACCATGGATAACAATTACTGGTACCGTGGAACGGCAGATGCTCTTTATCAGAATCTGGACTGGCTCAAACAGAGCCATGAACCGTATGTGGTCATCGCATCCGGAGACGGCATCTACAAGATGGATTATGGAAAAGTGCTGGAATATCATATTGATAAGAAGGCAGATATTACTGTTGTATGCAAGGAGATGCCGCAGGGAGCCGATCTGAGCCGATTCGGAGCCGTAAAGGCAGATGACAATGGAAGAATCATTGATTTTGAAGAAAAACCCATGGCGACGGATGCCCATATGGTGTCATGCGGGATCTACATTATTCGCAGACGCCAGCTGATTGAACTAATTGAAAAGTGTGCGCAGGAAGACCGCTTCGATTTTGTGCGTGATATTCTGATCCGTTACAAAAATGTAAAGAAGATCTATTCTTACAAGATTGACAGTTACTGGAACAGTATTTCGTCGGTAGAGTCGTATTATGAGACGAATATGGATTTCCTGAAACCGGAAGTCAGAAAACATTTTCTGCAGGACTATCCGGATATATATTCCAAAGTTCAGGATTTACCGCCGGCGAAGTATAATGCAGGCTCTAATGTGAAGAACAGCCTGGTAGCCAGTGGCTGCATTATAAATGGCACCGTAGAGAATTCCATTCTCTTTAAAAAGGTGTTCGTGGGGAATAATTGCGTGATTAAAAACTCTATTATTCTGAATGATGTGTATCTGGGTGACAATACTCACATTGAGAACTGTATTGTAGAAAGCCGGGATACGATCCGGGCAAATTCCCGCTATGTGGGGGAAGACGGAGTGAAAGTGGTCATTGAGAAGAATGACAGATATATCATGTAAGCTCCACAAAATAAGAGATACGAGGAGAGGTCTATGAAGATTACAGATGTACGGATTCGAAAAGTTGCAAAAGAGGGTAAGATGAAAGCGGTAGTCTCCATTACCATTGATGGAGAATTTGTAGTACATGACATTAAGGTAATTGAAGGCGAAAAAGGAATGTTTATTGCCATGCCCAGCAGACGTGCTTCTGATGGAGAGTACAGAGATATTGCACATCCGATCAGTTCTGCAACCCGCGACTGTATCCAGACAACGATTCTTGAAAAATATCAGGAAATTCTGGAAGAGCCGGCAGAATAGAAATTTCCCGCGGTCAGTCAGATCGCGGGTTTTTTGCGTTCAGGCATTGAAATATTGGATAGTCTGGGGTAGAATGTAAAAAATATATCCAGCAGGAACAGGAGAGAAACGGCAATTATGGAACTTTTGAAGGAACGAATCCGTAAAGACGGAGTTATGAAACCGGGAAATGTACTGAAAGTAGACAGCTTCTTAAATCACCAGATGGATATTGAGCTGTTTAATGAGATGGGAAAAGAATTCAAACGCAGATTTGAAGGCGTGAAGATTGATAAGATTCTTACCATCGAAGCATCCGGAATCGGAATTGCTGCCATTGTAGCACAGTATTTTAAATGTCCGGTTGTATTTGCAAAAAAATCCCAGTCCATCAATCTGGACGGCACCATGCTGTCTGCTCCGGTGGAATCTTTTACCCATAAGCGGAAATATGAAGTTATCGTTGCAAGCAAATTCCTTCATCCGGATGAAAATGTTCTGGTAATTGATGATTTTATGGCAAATGGATGCGCGGCAGCAGGTCTGTGTCAGATCATTGAAGCTGCACATGCCAATGTTGCAGGAATCGGAATTGTGATCGAGAAAGGATTCCAGCACGGCGGAGCAATGCTCAGAGGACGCGGTTATCGTGTAGAGTCCCTGGCAATCGTTGAGGAGATGGATCCGGAGACGCAGACTATCCGTTTCAGAGAAGACTAAGTGAAGAGATTTACAAAAGAGGGAGTATCGTTTCGGCGATGCTCCCTTTTGTGTCTTTTACCGGACGGAAAGCATATACTTCATTATAGGTAAAAAGAATGGAGTCTGGATTCATGAAAGAGCCGAACGAATGGAATCAGAGGATGTTCCCGTGGCTGTATCCATATGGAAACCGAATGAATTACCTGAGTCTTTGGGATCAGCCGGAAAGAATGGAAGATGAAGAGGACTTCCGGAGACTGCAGGAAATGTATCCGATCATGGCGAGAAGGCTGAAGCCTTATGTGGATGAAGTATGTTCGCTGTTGGAGTATCCGGGCAGCATGATGTATGATGAGTACCCGGATCAGCTCTCCCTTAGAAAAAAGAGCCTGGAGATATGGGAACGGGCGGAAAAAGGGGAACGTTTCGGAAAAGACGCACCGGGATGGGAGCAGGTGCAGGATTTGATCGGTGTACTTTTGCTGCAGGAGATGATGTGCCGAAGAAAGACCAACAGGAGACGGTATACCCCGGTAAAAGTAATTGACACGCTTTCAAAGCGATAGTAAACTAAAGAAAATGTGTAGAATAAAGGCCGATTGTTTTCAGCAGAGAACAGTTGGCTTTTTCCAAAAAGGTGGATAAAATGAAGAAAAAATTAATTCAGTATGTAAGTGTGCTGCTGTCATTTCTGGCAGGACTTTTTCTGACCAGCTATCTGACTCAGGTGGGAAACAGGGATATGACCACATCGATGGCAGAGGCAGTTCTTCCGGTACTCTATGCGGAAACGGAAGGGACCCTCTACAATGAGATGCATGGATACAGGACAGATATGGATGGCGGCTATATGAAGGATTCTGTGATTGCAGTGCAGGAGGATCATGTGCTGAAGCTGGCGCTGGAAAAGTATAATGCACAGATCACGGATACCTCCTATGAAGTGAGAAGTCTGGATTCGGAACGGCTGATTCAGGATGGAAGCGGTCTGCAGGGAGAGGACGATGGACAGTATATCCGTTATACGGTACAGCTGAAGGATCTGCTGGAACCGGAGAAAGATTATCTTCTGATCTGCAAGGTGAAGACTGGAGATGAGGAAGAAATAAAATACTACTCCCAGATCACCTACCTGGGTGAAAACCATATGCAGGAATGCCTGGATTTTGCAAAGGAATTTCATCGGGTGACAGTTGAAAAGGACAGTTCCAGTATGTTTCTGAATTATCTGGAACCGAACGGAACCATGGATGGAAAGAGCCTGGGGTATGTCAATATTCATTCCCGTTCCGGCCCTGTTACATGGGGAGATATGCAGGTCGCAGAGACTGGCGACCTGAAACTGTCGGTCACTGATATTTCCAAAGATGTGGCGGCGGTTGTATTTACCTATACGTTGAAAAATACGGATTCAAAAGAGACCTACGATGTACGGGAAGCCATCCGTGTCAGATATACGGCATCCAGAATGTTCCTGCTGGCATATGAGAGAACAGCAGATCAGATCTTTTCACCTGGAAAGGGATTGCTGACGGATAATAAATTTGCTTTTGGTATTCAGAGCGACATGCCTGATTACAGAAAAAATAAGGAAGAAAATGTCATTGGATTCGTTTCCCAGGGACAGCTGTGGTGCTACGATTTTGGGCAGAACCGGCTGAGTCTTGTCTATGGTTTTGAAGACGGTCAGGATGAGAGGGGAACCTATGGAGCGCATGATTTCCGGATCCTGCAGGTCGAAGAGTCCGGCAGTATGGATTTTCTGGTATATGGATATATGAACAGGGGACGTTATGAAGGAATGAGTGGAGTGCTCATGTGCCATTATGACGCGATTATGAATACGGTTGAGGAACAGTTTTTTCTTCCGTCAGACCGGCCATATGCTGCAGTGAAGGAAGAACTTGGCAAACTGGCGGTGGAGAACAGTAATGGTCAGGCATGGATCTACAGCAGGGGAATGATTCTGCAGATCGATCTGGAGACCAGCCAGGTAACGGTTTTGGCCAACGATATTCCGGAAGAACTGGTGCAGATTTCAGACAGTGGACAGACAGCGGCATGGACAGACGGCAGCAATAGCGTGATCAGTCTTCTGCATACGGAGACTGGAATTGTACAGCGGATTGAGGCATCCGCAGGAGAAGCCGTTCGTGCCCTTGGTTTTATGGAGGAAGATTTTATCTACGGAACTGCGCGTGTGGATGATATCCGGGTGCAGGAAGATGGAAGTGAGATTTTTCCCATGTACCGGATTATTATTCGTGCAGCCGATGGACAGGCAGTGCGGGAATTTGATTATTCGTCCAAAGGAAAATATGTGACGGATCTTTCCATTGTGCAGAACCGGATTGATCTTTCCTGTATACAGGCCTCCGGAGACGGCGGATATGTGGAAGCACTTCCGGAACCGATTACGTATGCCAATGAAAATACATCGGAGCTTCTGAGTCTGAAAACTGCATATGATGAAGTAAAAAGAAATGAATATTTCCTTAGTTATAGTGGGACGATGAAGAACAGCAGCCTGAAGCGTCCGAAGGTGAAACTGGTGCTCTTTGAAGGAAGCCGGACACTGGAAGTGGGCGAACAGGGAACGGACTGCTATCTTGTGTACAGCTTTGATGGACAGACGGAAGGATATGAAAAACTGGCAGATGCCGTCAATGCAGCTTATGATAACATGGGTTCTGTGTGGAAAGCTGGTAAATGCTGCTGGAGCAGGGGAACAAGCCGCAGCAGAGTTCTGCTGGACGGATTTGACGGAGAAGAAGATTCTGCAGAAAGCAGCGCAGATGTTCTGACCGCCTGTATGCAGCGGGTACTGAAAACGAGGCAGATATATACGGATGTGCAGTCTCTTCGGGATGAGGGTATGTCTGCGTGGAAGATCTGGAATCAGGAACTTGGAACGGATAGCTGTATTCTTTCAGGATGTAGTGTGGAGACGGTTCTCTACTATATTGATAAAGGAATGCCGGTGCTTGGCATGACAGGAACCGGCGAGGCAGTGCTTATTGTAGGATATGATGCCCAGAATGTGGTGCTGTGGACTCCGGGACAGGCCGGAACCAGAAATATGGGAAGAAAAGACGCCGCTGCAATGTTTGCAACAGCCGGAAATCTGTATTTTACCTGTCTTCCTTAAAAAAATCTTAATAAAATTACGGCTTCTATCTTAAAAAAGGAATGTTATAACATAATCAGCAAAGGAGATACGAGAATATGAACATTCTGGTTTGTGACGATGACCATGCAATTGTAGATGCCATTGAAATCTATCTCAGTCAGGAAGGCTATAGGGTACTGAAGGCTTATGATGGGCTGGAAGCCATAAAAATGCTTCAGGAGCATGAAATCCATCTGATACTTATTGATATTATGATGCCAAAGATGGATGGAATGCGGGCAACTATGAAAATCAGGGAAACCAGTGGAGTGCCCATTATTTTCCTCTCAGCAAAATCAGAAGATGTGGACAAGATTCTTGGGCTCAATATCGGAGCGGATGATTATATTACCAAGCCGTTCAATCCGCTGGAATTGACTGCCCGTGTAAAATCTGTCCTGCGCAGATACACGCAGCTTGGAGCAATTGCAGAGAAGAAAAATCATATTTTCCGCATTGGCGGTCTGGTAGTGGATGACGATGGGAAAGAAGTAACTGTAGAAGGTGAGCCGGTGAAGCTGACACCGATAGAATATCGTATTCTTCTGTTACTGGTGAAAAACCCTGGAAAGGTATTTTCTATAGGCCAGATTTACGAAAGCATCTGGAACGAGGATGCGATCAGCGGAGACAACACAGTGGCTGTTCATATTCGACATATCCGGGAAAAAATTGAGATCAATCCGAAAGAGCCGCGCTATCTGAAAGTGGTTTGGGGAGTGGGCTACAAGATTGACCGGGAATAGGAGGAGCCTATGAAAAAGAAACATATATCCTTATTAAGAGGAATTGCCGTATGTGTAAATGCAGCGGCTGCAGCAGTGCTGGCAGTTGGTTTTGTTGCCGGTATGCGGGCTGGATACGGAAGTGAAACCTGGAAAGAAATTCTGGGGGGAAAGAATTATGTGGAAACTGCAGAATTTCAGGAACAGGCAGCATCTTCAGTGTATGATGCACTTGAAGCAGCAGTAAGAGACAGCCGGATGGAAAAGGATGGTCAGTATGATCCCCAGAGAATTATCCGGCTCAGAGATTATCTGGACAATGGCACAATTTATGACGAGATGCCGGAAAAAGAAAAAGGAAATGGCATCTGTTACCGGCTTGGAGATTTATATCAGTGGAGTCTGAAAGGAACATCATATTCGGATGACGTATTGAATGAATCGTACAAGCCGCTTTTTTATGGAAGCATTCAGGAGTACTGCAACGAATGCGACGAGGAATACAAAGCTGTTGTAGATCAGCTTGTGAAATCCATGAAACAGATTCAGAGGGAAGTAGCTCTTTATCAGGAGCAGCAGAAGAACTGGTCGGCACAGGCCACGAATGTGCGGTATCTGTTGTGGGATCTTGGAAATGGAAATGTATATACCAATGTAGATTCCTTGCAGAGTGAGAACTCCCAGGATACATTTGCTGCCTATTTCAAGAGCCTGGGAAGTTATTATATCTATGACAGCCGGACGATCAGTGTAGCACAGCAGAATGTGGGAGATTATTATTCCTATAATACCCATGATCTGCTGGAAGGATGGAATATACATCTGGCAGGGGAATATCTGGTTTATGTGGGGATTGATACTACATTTCCGGCAACAGATGTGTTATCAGCGGCAGCACAGAAATACCAGGAAGCGGATCAGAATCTGCAGCCCTATATTTTACCTATGGTGGCAGCAGCTGTGCTGCTTGTAGTAACAGCTATCTGGATTTTGGTACTGCTTTTACGTCTCTTATGGAATATGGCACTGGTGATTCTGAATCATGCGGGTATCGTAATGCGGGTCAGCATCTGCTTTGTCAGTTATCTGCTCCTTCAGATCCTGCTTTGGGTGCTGTCTGGAAAAGGTGTCTTGTCCGTTGCCATGCTGGCAGGAGTTAATCTGGTGGTACTGGCAGTATTGGTAACAGATGGTATGCAGCGCCAGAAACTGTTGACTGCAATACAGGAAATTAATTCTGAAGAAGGGAATACGCGGATTTCGGAGAGCGGTTTGTTTGCTATAAACCGACAGATGGCAGCTGCCGTCAATGATCTGGGGGATGGACTGCGGCATGCTCTACAGGAGCAGATGAAAAGTGAGCGAATGAAGGCGGATCTGATCACCAATGTGTCCCATGACTTGAAGACACCGCTTACTTCGATTATCAATTATGTGGATCTTCTGAAACGAGAGGAGCTTCATAATGAAAAAGCCAATGAATATTTGGAAGTGCTGGATCAGAAGTCCCAAAGACTCAAACAATTGACGGAAGATCTGGTGGAGGCGTCAAGAGCCAGCTCCGGCAATGTGGTGTTGGACATTCGACGAATTGATGTAAAGGAGCTGCTCATGCAGACCAGCGGTGAATTCGTGGAGCGATTTGAGGCGAGAGGGCTTCAGTTGATAGAAAATTTCCCACAGAATCCCCAGTATGTAGACGCAGACGGCAGGCGGCTGTGGAGAATTATTGAAAATCTTTTCCGTAATGTGGAAAAGTATGCCATGCCTCATACAAGGGTTTATCTGGATCTGATTAATGATGGAGATCGGGTGGCCTTTTCCCTTAAAAATATTTCGGAGAATCCTTTAAATATTTCTCCGGAAGAACTGACCGAACGATTTACCAGAGGAGATGAATCAAGAAGCACGGAAGGCAGTGGACTGGGCCTGTCCATTGCCAAGGATCTGACAGAAATTCAAAAAGGAACTTTTGAGATTTATCTGGATGGAGATCTTTTCAAAGTGACGGTAAGTTTTCCAATTGCATCGGAAACTGCCGAGAGTTAGGTATTGCTTTTCTTTGAAACGTCTTGTATAATTGTATACAATTATGCAAGACGTTTTTTATGGAGGTGTCTATGATTCAGTTATATGATGGCGGTGCTTACGTCCTCAACGGAACGGAAATCATTGCCGATACAGTGGAAAGTGCATCCATCCTGGCCGGAAAGCTGGGAAGTGTTCCGGAGAAGGAAGAAGCTAAGAAACAGACCATTGCCTATGGAATTTTAAAAGCGCATAATACGTCAGACAACATGGACAAACTGAAAATCCGGTTTGACAAGCTGACGTCCCATGATATTACGTTTGTGGGAATTATTCAGACGGCCCGTGCATCAGGTCTTGAGAAATTTCCCATGCCCTATGTTCTGACGAACTGCCATAACAGTCTTTGTGCAGTAGGAGGAACGATTAACGAAGATGATCATATGTTTGGACTGACCTGTGCCAAAAAGTACGGCGGCATGTATGTACCGCCTCATCAGGCCGTTATCCATCAGTTTGCAAGAGAAATGCTGGCAGGCGGCGGGAAGATGATTCTTGGTTCTGACAGCCACACCCGTTACGGTGCCCTGGGAACCATGGCCATGGGCGAGGGCGGTCCGGAGCTGGTAAAACAGCTGTTGAACCAGACCTATGATATTTCCATGCCGGGTGTGGTAGGTGTTTATCTGACGGGAAGTCCCATGAAGGGGGTTGGTCCCCAGGACGTGGCCCTCGCTATTATCAAAGCGGTATTTGAGTGCGGTTATGTCAATAATAAAGTCATGGAGTTCATCGGTGACGGTGTTGCAAACTTAAGTGCAGATTTCCGTATCGGTGTGGACGTTATGACTACAGAGACCACCTGTCTGTCTTCCATCTGGAGAACCGATGAGAAGATTCAGGAGTTTTATGAAATTCACGGAAGAGCAGACGATTACAAAGAGCTGAATCCGGGACCGGCAGCTTATTATGACGGCATGATCGTTGTTAATTTGAGTGAGATCAAACCGATGATTGCCATGCCGTTCCATCCGAGCAATGCGTATACCATTGAAGAGCTGAATGCAAATCTTGACGATATTCTGGCAGACTGTGAAGCCCGCGGAAGAGTCAGCCTTGGCGACCAGGTACATTTCTCACTGAGAGATAAGGTAAGAAATGGAAAACTCTATGTGGATCAGGGAATCATTGCCGGATGTGCAGGCGGTGGATTTGAAAATATTTGTGCAGCGGCAGATATCCTGAAGGGCAGAAGCATCGGTGCCGATGAATTTACGTTAAGCGTTTACCCGGCATCCATGCCGGTTTATATGGAACTGATTAAAAATGGTTCCGCAGCCATGCTGATGGAGACCGGAGCTGTCCTTAAGACCGCATTCTGCGGACCTTGTTTCGGTGCAGGCGATACGCCGTCCAATAATGGCTTCAGTATCCGTCATTCCACCAGAAACTTCCCGAACCGTGAAGGTTCCAAGCTGCAGAATGGTCAGATTGCGTCTGTGGCACTGATGGATGCCCGTTCCATTGCTGCGACAGCGGCCAACAAGGGTTATCTGACAGCCGCAACGGATCTGGATGTAGAGTTCCGCAACCCGAAATACTTCTTTGATAAGAAGATCTATGAGAATCGTGTCTTTGACAGCAAAGGAGTGGCAGATCCTTCCGTGGAGATTCACTTTGGTCCGAATATTAAAGACTGGCCGGCCATGAGTGCGCTGCCAGAGTATCTGGTGCTGAAAGTCGTATCCGAAATTCATGATCCAGTCACTACAACGGATGAGCTGATTCCATCCGGTGAGACTTCTTCTTATCGTTCCAATCCGCTGGGACTGGCAGAATTTACCCTGTCCAGAAAAGATCCGGAGTATGTAGGTCGTGCAAAAGAGATCCAGAAAGCCCAGAAAGCCATCGAAGCAGGCAATTGTCCTTTAGATGCGGTACCTGAGCTGAAGACGGTTATGGATGCGGTACATACCAAATATCCGGAAGCAGGAAAAGGAAATCTCGGCGTGGGAAGTACGATCTTCGCTGTAAAACCGGGAGATGGTTCTGCAAGAGAGCAGGCAGCTTCCTGCCAGAAAGTATTGGGCGGTTGGGCGAATATTGCCAACAGCTATGCCACCAAGCGTTATCGTTCCAACCTCATTAACTGGGGTATGCTGCCATTCCTTATTGACGAGGGAGAGCTGCCCTTCAAGAACGGAGATTATCTCTTTGTTCCTCATATTACCGAAGCAGTGAAAAACGGGGCAAAAGAATTGGAAGCTTATGTGGTAAAAGATGGACAGCTTCATGCATTTATTCTGAAACTCGGTGAGATGACACCGGAAGAAAGAGAGATCATTTTGAAAGGATGCCTGATCAATTATAATCGGGTATAAAGATATCAATAGAAAAAAGAGGATGAGGAATCTTAGGATTCCCCATCCTCTTTTTCTGCTTTGCTGAGAGAAAAAATAAATTCTGTACCGACGCCTTCCGTACTGACGACATTAATATTTTCACCATGTAGTTGGATAATTTCTTTTACGATGGCAAGGCCGAGACCGGTGCCTTTTTTGTCTTTTCCGCGGGAGAGATCTGTCTTATAGAAACGTTCCCAGATTTTTTTCAGGCTGTTTTTTGGAATACCGATGCCGGTATCCCGGACAGAAACAAATATTTTTTCATACTTGCTGGTGGTTTCTACTGTGATGGTGGAATCTGCGTGGCTGAATTTGATGGCATTATCAATCAGGTTGTAGAGTACCTGCTGAATCTTGCCTTTGTCGGCATAGACGAAAGAATGCCATTCGGGAAAAAGCAGGTCAATGGTAATATGCTTTGAAGTACAGGTGCCTTCAAAAGTGGCAGCTGTATTTTTTATGACTGTATTAATGTCAAATTCTGTTTTATTCAGCCGGTTCTGCTTTGGATCCATGGAGTTGAGGACCAGAAGGCTGCTGGTAAGGCCAGTCAGCCGTTCTGTCTCCCGGAGCACAATATTCAAGTATTTTTCCTGCAGTTCGGGAGGAATGGTTCCGTCCAGAATTGCCTCAATATAGCCTTTGATGGAGGTCAGCGGTGACCGGAAATCGTGGGAGACGTTGGAAATCAGTTTTCTCTGGTCTTCGTCATAATCTCTGAGGGCTCCTGCCATGAAATCCATGGTATGAGACAAATAGCCGAGTTCATCCTCGCGATCCAGGCTGATAGGTTTTTCAAAATTCCCGACGGCATAATCTCCGGCTGCCCGGCGCAGTTTTCGGAGCGGCCGGTATATGATCAGCCAGTTGGAGATGACAAACAGAAGCGCCAGCACCATAATGGCAAGGAATGTAAGGTAGTAGGGCAGCAAATAGCTCTCTTTTTCGTGGGTCAGCACGGTCAGCGGGACATGGATGGCAATGTAGCCGCGGACATGATAATCATGGGAGACCGGAATCAGAACGCTTAAAGTCTCCTCAGAGAACATGTGAAAAAAGTTACCGGTCGTATAGTAGCTTCCGTCGGGAAGGACGGAAGTGAATTCTGGGATTTCCTGATGATTTCTGGAAACGGACGCATCGGAGGAATCCAAAATCAGTTCGCCGTCCGTGTTAATCAGCCAGATCTTTGCATTCAGATAGATGCCGATAGCGCGAAGATGAGACTGGACGGAGGTCAGATTTTTCCGGTCATTCTGCTGTTCAAAATAATTTCCTACATACTGGTCGGACATGTAGATCCCCTCCTGGTAAAAAGCAGATGCTTTTTCCACGACAACCTGTTTCATGATCAAATTGGAGGTCACAGTGGAGATCAGGAAAAAGCAGCCGATGCCGAACAGCAAGTAGGAAAGAATGTATTTCTTGGTCAGTGTCAGGTGCATTATTTCACCTCGAATTTATAGCCGATTCCCCATACAGTTGCCAGTCTCCAGGCCTCGTGATCCTTGATTTTTTCACGAAGTCTTTTGATATGAACATCCACAGTCCGGGTATCACCGATATATTCATAGCCCCAGATATGGTCCAGAAGCTGCTCCCGTGTAAATACCTGGTTGGGAGAGGATGCCAGAAAATAGAGAAGTTCCAGCTCCTTTGGTGGCATATCCACGCGTTCGTTTCTGTAGATAACGGAGTAGTTGGTCTGGTTGATAATCAGATCAGGGTACTGTACCAGTTTTGCAATCGGTGTGGCTTCTGACGGAGACGGATTGAAGCGGCGCAGAACTGCTTTGACACGGGCAACCAGCTCTTTGGAATCAAAGGGTTTGATCATGTAGTCATCAGCGCCCAGCTCCAGTCCGAGAACTTTATCGAAGACTTCACCTTTAGCTGAGAGCATGATGATCGGCGTGTTGGAACGTCTGCGGATCTCCCTACAGACCTGATAGCCGTCCATGCCGGGAAGCATTAGATCCAGAAGAATCAGGTTTGGTTGGAAGGTGTCAAATACTTGCAGTGCCTGCTCGCCGTCTTCTACGATCTGTACTTCATAGAATTCCTTTGTAAGGTACAGAGAGATCAGTTCCGCAATGTTGGAATCATCGTCCACAATTAATATTTTCTGTTTGGTAGCCATATTGGAAGATCTCCTTTATTTAAATTCAGCAATGGTAACTCCGGCATCACCTTCGCCGAAGGTACCAAGTCGGTAGCTCTTGATATATTTGCAGCGTTTCAGATGCTGTTGAACGGCAGTCCTGAGAGCGCCGGTCCCTTTTCCGTGGACAATTCGCACGCTTGGAACATGTGCCAGATAAGCATCATCCAGATATTTGTCGAGATGCCCCATTGCCTCATCGACAGTCATGCCGATCAGGTTGATCTCGGTACTGATAAGAGCGGACTTGGACATCCTGATCTTACCGCTTCCCGACATGCTTTTGGATGCGGCGAGATTTTCTGCCTCTCCGATGAATTCCAGATCACGTACATTGACCTGGGAACGGAGAATGCCCATCTGAACAAAAAGATCCCCTTTTGCATTTGGCAGGGTACTGACTGTTCCTTCCAGATTCAGACTTAATACCCGTACCTTATCTCCGATGTGCAGTTTGTCTGCCTTTACTTTTTTCTTCGGTTTTGCAGTGGTCGTGGACTGGCTCTTTGACTGGGCCGCATCAATCTTTTCGCGCAGGCGGGAACGTTGCTGTTCCATATCTTTGATAGAAATATTGGCTTTTCCGAATTTATGGAAATTCTTGATGGTTTCGTCTGCATAGTCTTTTGCTTCCTGCAGAATGGCAGCGGCCTTATCGTTGGCATCTTTCAGGAGTTTTTCTTTGCGCTGATCAATATTTTCCTGCTTCTTCTGGAGTTCATTGCGCAGCTTGCGGATTTCTTCTTTGTAGCTTTGAATCTCCATCTGCTCCTTTTCCAAGGTGACGCGGCTGTGCTCCAGTTCGGCGATGATGTCTTCAAAGCTGATATCTTTGGCGCTCAGATGTTTCTTTGCATCTTCGATGAGAAAATCCGGAAGGCCGAGGCGGGAAGAGATAGCAAATGCATTACTCTTTCCGGGAATACCAATCAGAAGACGGTAAGTCGGACGTAAGGATTCCACATCAAATTCACAGCAGGCATTTTCAACACCTTCCGTCGAAAGTGCATAGACTTTCAGCTCACTGTAGTGGGTGGTTGCCATGGTTCGAATCCCCTGCTTCTGCAGATGATCAAGAATGGAGACAGCCAGTGCGGCACCCTCTGTCGGATCGGTACCGGCACCAAGCTCGTCGAAAAGTACCAAAGAGTTGGTATCCATATTTTTCAGGATACTTACAATGGTCGTCATATGGGAGGAAAAAGTACTGAGACTCTGTTCAATGCTCTGCTCATCTCCGATATCTGCAAAGACATCGCCAAAAACACCGAGTTCGGAACCTTCAAAGGCCGGGATATGAAGTCCTGCCTGTCCCATCAGGGTAAAGAGTCCCACTGTTTTCAGAGAAACCGTCTTGCCACCGGTGTTCGGTCCGGTGATGATAAGGAGACGGAAATCATCTCCCAGACGGACGGTGACCGGGACTACTTTTTTCGGATCCAGAAGGGGATGACGACCTTCTTTGATGTTGATCCGGCGCTGGTCATTGAAGACTGGACGGACTGCGTTCATCTCCTTAGCCAGAATGGCTTTTGCAAAAATGAAATCCAGCTCTACGAGAACGTCATAGTCACCGGAAATCTGGTCTGCATATGCCGCTGTTTTTTCGCTTAATTCTGACAGAATTTTTTCAATCTCCTGCTGTTCTTTCAGGAGAAGCTCTTTGAAGTCATTATTCAGTTTCACGACTGCCATGGGCTCGATGAAAAGGGTAGAGCCGGTCGCACTCTGGTCATGGATCATTCCTGGTACCTGGCTTCTGTGTTCAGCCTTGACCGGAAGGCAGTAACGTCCGTCACGCATAGTGATCACGGCATCCTGCAGGTAAGTGCGGACTGCTCCGTTGACCATGGCATTCAGGGTGTTATGCACTTTGTCATTCATCTGACGCATGGAACGGCGGATAGAAAAGAGTGCAGAGCTGGCATCATCGGCCATCTCGTCATCCGCAAGGATACAGCGGCGGATCTCTGAGCAGAGGGACGGAATCGGGTCGAGAAATTCAAAAGATTCATCAAGAGAATCTGCTTTTTCGTCCTCTCTCTCGTGGGCACCGTACTTCTGCACCTGCCCGGCAGTCTCCAGAAGGGACATAATCTGGCGCAGTTCACCCATTCCGAGAATACCGCCGATCTCCAGACGTTTTATAGAGCCGCGGATATCACGGATACCTCCGAAGGAGATACTTCCCTTTTGCCAGATCCGGCGAAGCGCGTCGGCGGTCTGCGTCTGAGCACGCTCAATTTCCCAGAGGGACGTGACGGGGACAAGTTCCGTACATTTCTTTTTGGCTCCCACGGATGCGGCATGTTCTGTTAATCTATGAATAATTTTGTCAAATTCGAGTGTTTTTAAAGCTTTCTGATTCATAAAATCCTCCCATTATGAAACTATTTTACTCCATTTGCATAGGAAAGGAAAGCGTAAATTATGGACATCAATTCTAAAAAATAGTATAATGAGCGCAAGTGAGTCCGACAGTATTTCCCAGATGGAGGTTTATATGGGAGAGGAAAAAAGAGACAGAGATGCTGAATTCTCGTTTATGAAAGAAAAGATCAAGGAGCAGCCGTTGTACCGAAACCCCTGGCTCAGAAGGATTGCGACGGCAGTGATCTGTGGTTTTCTCTTTGCGTTGGCTGCGGTAGCAGTCTGGGCTTTTGTGTTGCCCTGGGTGCGGTTCAGAACAGAGAAGCAGGAAGTGAAGCAGTTTGAGCTCCCGGCGGAGGAGACGACAGTGGAAGAAGACGTGACGGAGACAGAAGAGGAATCTCCGATCTATATTACAGAGACGGTCAGCATGGAGGTGGAGGACTATCGGAAACTTTATCAGCAGCTCATGCAGCTGGGAAACCAGGTAGAGAAAAGCCTTGTCAATATTGCGGCAGTAAGTACGGATACAGATTGGTTTGACGAAACCTATACGACGCAGAATTCTGTCTGCGGAACGGTTGTGGGTGATAACGGAGTAGAGCTTCTGATTCTTACGGAATATGCAGAGATCAGCAATGGGGATCAACTTCTGGTTACATTTTTTGATCACACAACTGCATCAGGAACGCTCAAAAAATATGACAGAAACACGGGACTAGCAGTAGTCAGTGTCAATCTGGGAGATATTGAAGACGGAACCAGAGAGCTGGTACAAGGAGTGGAAGTTGGTTCCTCCAGGTCTGTCCGCAGTGGGGAACCGGTTATTGCGGTAGGAAGTCCTATGGGAACATTTGGTTCTGTTCTTTTTGGAAATCTCACATCGGTATCTCAGTCGGCAGAACTTTATGACAGCGCATATAATATACTGACGACAAATATTGCAGGGGTGGACAGCGGAAGCGGTGTGCTCGTTAATCTGGATGGAAAAGTGATTGGATTTATCCAGAATCAGTGCGAAGTACAGGCACAGAAAGATACCATTCAGGCATATGGAATATCGGATCTGAAGGAAGTAATTGAACATCTGTCCAATAATCAGGATATCGTATACATGGGAATTGTAGGAGCAGATGTGACGACAGCCATATCGGAAACAGAGAATATTCCCATAGGAGTGTATGTATCAGAAGTGCAGTTAAATTCGCCGGCAATCCGTGCGGGTATCCAGCCGGGTGATATTATTACGTCAATCAGCGGACAGCCGGTTACCAATCAGAAGGACATGATGTCTGTATTATTAAAATGTGCAGATGGGCAGAGCATTCAGGTAGTATGTGAGCGTCCATCCAAGACAGAATACCAGGAACTGACTTTTACGGTAGAATTGAAGGTTCTGGAAAAGTAAAGAGGAGAAATTATGAAATATATTGAAAGTTTTCGGGAAGGCGAACGCGTTTCCGGTATTTATCTGTGTAAATTCCGCCAGAGTGCGCTTACCAAAGCAGGAAAATCTTATGAGAACCTGATTTTTCAGGATAAAACAGGAACGATCGACAGCAAAATCTGGGATCCGAATTCCGGTGGAATCGAAGATTTTGATGCAATGGATTATGTGGATATCGTGGCAGATGTGACGATGTTTCAGGGACAGCCGCAGCTGAATGTGAAGCGTGCGAGAAAGGCACGGGAGGGAGAATATAATCCGGCGGACTATCTTCCTGTGAGCAGCAAAGATATTGAAGTAATGTATAAAGAACTGCTCGGATTTGTGGCAAAAGTGAAAGATCCGTATCTTTCAAAGCTTCTGAAAAGTCTTTTTGTAGAAGATGTGGAGTTTGCAAAGGCATTTAAATTCAGCAGTGCAGCAAAAACAGTTCATCACGGTTTTGTGGGAGGACTTTTAGAGCATACCTTGAGCGTGACGAAACTTTGCGAATATTATGTAAACTATTATCCGATGATTAATGCAGATCTTCTGTATACTGCAGCAATGTGCCATGATATCGGAAAGGTATATGAACTGTCACCATTTCCGGAGAATGATTATACCGATGAAGGACAGCTGCTGGGACACATTATGATCGGTGCGGAGATGGTTGGTGACAGGATCCGTGACATTCCTGGATTTCCGATAAAACTGGGGAATGAGCTGAAGCACTGCATTCTGGCCCATCACGGAGAATTGGAATATGGTTCTCCGAAGAAACCGGCACTATTGGAAGCTGTTGCATTGAATTTTGCTGATAACACGGATGCACATTTACAAACGATGATTGAAGCGTTGACAGCAGCAGGAGAGAATCAGGGATGGCTGGGTTATAACCGGCTGTTTGAGTCTAATATCAGAAAGACGAGTAAGTAATTCATGAAAAAAGATGATATCATCGAACTGACAATCGAGGATCTGGGAATAGATGGTGAAGGAATCGGAAAAGCAGACGGCATGGCACTCTTTGTAAAAGATGCAGTGGTCGGAGACTGGATTCGTGCAAAGATTATGAAAATGAAAAAGAACTATGGTTATGCCCGTCTCCTGGAAGTGTTGGAACCGTCACCGGTACGGTGTACGCCCCGATGTGAATTTGCCCGCCAGTGCGGCGGCTGTCAACTGCAGGCAATGACCTATGAGGCACAGCTTGATTTCAAAGCGAAAAAAGTCTGGAATCATCTGACCCGTATCGGCGGTCTTACGGACCTTGCAGTGCCGGAGATCATAGGCATGGAAGATCCGTGGAGATACCGAAATAAAGCACAGTTCCCATTTGGTACTGACAAAGAAGGAAATGTAGTGACCGGATTCTATGCAGCCCGCTCCCATAACATCATTCCCTGTACGGAATGCTGGCTTGGTGTGGAGGAGAACCGTGAGATTCTGGAAAAGATTCTGGCTCATTTGAAGAAATTCCGGATTCCGGCCTATGATGAGAAGACAGGAAAGGGACTTCTGCGCCATGTGCTGATCCGTAAAGGTTTCACAACAGGAGAGGTGATGGTCTGTCTCATCCTCAACGGAAAAACCATGCCGAAGATGGAACAGCTGGTGGAATCCCTGCGGGAAATCCCTGGTATGACCAGTATCACCATCAATGTGAATACGAAAAATACCAATGTGATCATGGGTACCGAGATGATCTCTGTCTGGGGCCGGGATTACATTACGGATTATATTGGAAATATCAAATATCAGATTTCTCCCCTTTCTTTCTACCAGGTGAACCCAGTGCAGACCAGGAAACTGTATGAGACGGCACTGGAATATGCGGACCTAAAAGGAAATGAGACCGTCTGGGATCTCTACTGCGGTATCGGCACGATTTCCCTCTTCCTGGCGCAGAAAGCCGGAAAAGTCTATGGTGTGGAGATTGTGCCTGAGGCCATCGCGGATGCCAAAGTCAACGCAAAGCTCAATGGCATCACCAACGCAGAATTTTTCGTGGGAAAAGCAGAAGAAGTCCTTCCTGAGAAATATAAAAACGAGGGCATCTACGCCGATGTCATCGTCGTCGACCCGCCCCGCAAAGGCTGTGATCTTGCCGCATTGGAAACTATGGTGAAAATGCATCCAGAACGCATCGTGTACGTAAGCTGTGACTCCGCCACCCTGGCAAGAGATGTGAAGTGGCTGGGAGAACATGGTTATGAAGTGAAGAAAGTGAAGGCGTGCGATATGTTCCCGGGAACGGTGCACGTGGAGACGGTATGCCTTCTGTCGAGAAAAGCCCAATAAATCAAAGGTTTCTGCGATTTTAGAAGAAAAATGGATGTGTGTTTCTGTTTCCGTAGAGTGATGATATAATCGGAGGTTTACCCCAGGGGATTGGCTTTGGAGAGCGGGAGATATACATTTTGGCGAAAGGATACTTTTTAGCAAAAGTGGTTTTACAGCGTTGGAATATGAGAAAATGATTACTGAATTGCAAACTAAAAAGTAGGAAGAGTATTATGGAAAGATTTGCGGGTAAGAAGTGGAAAGATGTAGAGGAAAACTATAAGAAAGAATTGTTAGAAAATGCAATATGTAGAGACTGTAGGGTGGGCAGCCCATTATTGAATGGAGAAGGAATGGTTGCTTTTGCAGAAACACTTGCAGTTATGGGAAGTGTGTGTGATGGTGTCATTAAAGTGGATGGTGAAGCGGTTTTATATAATCCTTGTATAGGTAATAATGGAGAACCAATAAGCCAAAAGGAATTGGATGCAATGTTTGAAGAATATAAAATGGGTTTGGAAGATAACTTTGAAGATCAAATATATCAATTTGAGAGAAATTGTAAGAACAGTCCTCATGTTGTTTTGCTGGGGGCGGGAGCTAGTGTAGCCACCATACCAAATGGCGATAAAAATGGAAAAAAGATATCTGCAATGAAAGGCTTTATTGATAAGCTTGGGATGCGACCGGTTATATCAAGCATTAATATACAGACTACAAGTGACAATCTTGAAGATATTTACATGGAAATGTATGAAAGAAATGATTGTGAATTACAGCGTATTCAGCTAGAAGATGCTATAGAAAAATATTTCTGTGAATTTGAATTGCCGGATACACCTACAATTTATGATTATTTATTACTTAGTCTTACCAAAAAAGATTTGGTTGCAACTTTTAATTGGGATCCTTTGTTAGTTGAAGCATATACAAGATGTACAAGAATAACTAATAACTTACCACAGATGGCATTCTTGCATGGGAATGTTGCTATTGCAACATGTGAGAAAGATATGGTATTAGGAAGTCCTTATGCTCGTTGTTCTCGCTGTGGAGAGATGCTAAAGAAAGTTCCGTTACTATATCCTATTAAGGAGAAGAATTATAATTTGAATCCCTATATTTCTATGAGTTGGATACAATTGGAGCAGTATTTGCAGATAGCATACAGGCTCACGATTTTTGGATATAGCGCACCCAAAAGTGATCAGGCGGCTATAGATATGTTAAAACAAGCATGGGGAGCAGTAGAAGATAGAAACTTAGAGGAAATAGAAATTATTGATATTCGTCCAGAAGAAGATGTGATTAAGTCTTGGGAGGATTTTATACATACGCATCATTATTCTGTATTTGATAATTTTTTTGATTCTGCATTAGGAAAATTCCCTAGAAGAACATGTGAATTGCTGTTTGATAACACTCAAATGAATCGCTGGATTCATGGAAATAGAGGATTTAAAAGAGGAATGAGTTTTGAAGAGTTAGAAGTCTATTTAAAAGATTTACTGCAGAATGAAAATGAAGGTAAGGAAATATTGAATGATCCTTATGTATAGAAGTTAAGGGTGGATTGTTAGAGTATGAGGATAAGAATGTTGCCCCACTTTGAAAACCTATTGCATACTTTCGCTATGCAGTATAAAATCAAAGTTCAGGGGAATATTGAAACCGTTTGTCTGTTTTCAAAGAAACCTTGATTTTCTGCGGTTTGTGGGATAATAAAGAAAGATAATGGACGTGTGTTTTCTGGTCTTTTGAATGAAACATTTGAATATTGAAACAGTGGGGTGGTTTGAAACTTACTGAATAATAGGCTTTTGCTAAAAGGTATCACTTTTGCGAAAATGTATGATACTTCTCGGCAGGAGCCTTTTTATATAAAGATAACTTGACTTCCAAATCTTACTGATGTAATATTTACACAAGTGCAGAAGGATTGCGGACGAAATTTTTTTACCACGAAATCTTACGCATGTAATAAGAAGGAAGGAGGAATGCATAGTACGATATACCAAGCAAAGTGAAAATTTTTTGCCTAAAAATCTTACAAATGTAATATTTTGAAGATATAGTGTACATTGAAAATAGAATATGACCATATCAGCAATGAAAATAAATGGAGGTCAATATGAAGAAAGGAAAAAGCAGAAACAAGCGAAAGAAAACAAGAAGCAGGCTCCTATGGATTGCGATTGCTGTTATAGGAATAGCTGCGGTAATTTCTGCGGTATGTGTGGCAGGAATGTTGGAAACAAAAGAAAATGCCTGGAGGACACCGGAAGAACTTCTGGTGGAGTACATGTATCATATCCCCAAAAAGGAATATGAAGAAATGTATGCGATGTTGCACGTTGAGGCATCGGGAAGTATCAGTCAGGAGGATTTCAAAAAACGCAACTCAGCTATTTATGAAGGCATAGAAGTCCAGAATATGGCTGTCCGGATTATTGCATATGACGAGGAGCAAATGACGGTAACCTACCAGACTTCTTTCGATACAGTTGCAGGAACTATCAGCTTTGAGAATGAAGCACTTTTCCTAAAAGACGAAGAAGGATATAAGTTGGTTTGGGATGATTCCATGATTTTTCGGAATCTAACTTCTACAGATAAAGTAAGAGTTTCCACTACACAGGCAGAACGAGGAGAAATTCTGGATAGGAACGGACGTGTCCTTGCAGGAAAAGGTACAGCATCTTCGGTTGGAATCGTTCCGGGAAAGTTGGAAAACAGAGAGGAAGCAATCGCACAGATTGCAGAACTATTGGAAATCACACCGGAAGCGATAGAAAAGAAACTGTCTGCAAAGTGGGTAAAGGATGATTCTTTTGTTCCTATTAAAACGATTCCAAGAGTGGAAGAAATTGAGTTAATGTCTATCAGTCCAGATGAAGAAGTCCTAAAGGAGAATGAAAGGCATGAAAAGTTGCTGGAGATTCCCGGAGTGATGATATCTGATGTTGAAGTGCGTGAATACCCATTAGGGGAAGCAGCTGCACATTTGGTCGGATATGTTCAAAGTGTTACTGCGGAAGATTTAGAGGAACATGCAGGAGAAGGCTATACAGCCAATAGTGTAATCGGTAGAAGTGGAATGGAGGGATTGTTCGAAAGTGAACTCAAAGGCCAGAACGGTTGCAGGATTTATATTGTAAACTCGGAAGGCAAAGAGAAGGAGGAACTTGCTTGCATCCTGGTACAGCATGGACAGGACATCCAGCTTACGATAGATACTGATTTACAGGTTTCCTTGTATGAGCAGTTTAAGGAAGATAAAAGCTGCTCGGTAGCCATGAATCCTTATACTGGAGAGGTATTGGCTTTGGTCAGCACACCAGCCTATGACAATAACGATTTTATTATGGGATTATCGAGTGAGCAGTGGACTGCACTTAACGAGGATGAGAATAAGCCAATGTATAATCGCTTCCGGCAAGTATGGTGTCCGGGGTCTACATTTAAGCCAATTACCGCTGCGGTCGGCTTGGAATCAGGAGCAATCGATCCAATGGAAGATTACGGTAACGTAGGCTTAAGCTGGCAAAAGGATGCATCGTGGGGGTCCTATTATGTAACAACACTCCATGCATATGAACCAGTCATTTTAGAGAATGCCCTGATATATTCCGACAATATTTATTTCGCAAAGGCAGCATTAAAGATTGGATCAGAAGAGATGGAGAGTTCTTTGACTGGACTTGGTTTTAATGAGGAATTGCCATTTGAGATTAAGATGGCAGAGTCGCAGTATTCTAATTCAGAGGGAATTGAAACAGAAATACAGTTAGCTGATAGCGGTTACGGTCAAGGGCAGGTTTTAGTGAATCCGTTACATATGGCTTGTATCTATTCTGCTTTCTGTAACGAGGGAAATGTCATAAAGCCTTATTTGGTATATAAGAATGAAGCAACAGCTGAGTATTGGATTCCGGGTGCCTTTTCTAATGAGACAGCAAGCCGTGTATTGGAAGGAACAAAGAAGGTTGTGAATGATTCTAATGGAACGGGATATGCAGCTCATCGGGATGACATTCTTTTAGCAGGAAAAACAGGTACGGCAGAAATCAAGGCATCGAAGGATGATATTTCGGGTACGGAATTAGGATGGTTTGCAATTTTTACAGCAGAAGATACGGTAGAACGTCCTATATTGATTATCAGCATGGTAGAAGATGTGAAAGGTAGAGGAGGAAGTGGATATGTTGTTAAGAAAGACGGCCTGGTCCTGGAAGAGTGGTTTAGCAGTAATTAGTTTTGTACTGATGCTTAGTGTTTCAGGGTGTAGCGATGCACCCCCGGAAGAAGATACAGTTTCGGAAACAGTAATTGATATTCAAGCTATTCCAGAAGATTCTAAGGAGAACGCAGAAGAAATTATAAACATCTGTATAGATCTTTATAAGAAGGCAGCAGAAGAAAACAAGATAGCTGATTTGGAAACGATTCGTAGTATTGTAAATTGCCTTGGAGAAAATGGATATCCGGCTGTTGACAGCAGAAATCAAATTAACATGACGGACCCAGAGAAGGTAGTGGAATTCTGCGAAAAGGTGGATGCACAGGAAGAAGCAGAAATAACAATTCTTGAAGTCAGTTATTTAGGCGGATTTGTAAAATACGATTTACACACAAAAGACGGAAATGTAGATGTGGTCAGAAGCTATTACAAGTACGAAAATGGAGATATACAAAGAGAGGTTACTGGAAGCTATCAGGCGGAGTATTGGAATTATACAGAAGAAGGTTACCTGATGTTTTCCGGTGTCTGGTTTTCAGAAGAATTGTATGTTCTTACATTGAGTGGGGCAGAGGAGCATACCGCATTGCGGGTACAGCCATTGGATGAAACATATCGGGAGTTGAGTCGGAAATATCTCCGCCCGATTGGCTTTGAACAGAATAACATGTTTATTGTGGATTGGAGTGAGGAGGATTTCGGGGCTTTGAATTTCTATGATATGTATGACATTCTCTATCCAAAAGTAAATGGTCAGTATGTTCCCTATATTGCAGATGACAACCTGGCAGTAAGTGCAGTTTATCGGATTCCAAAAGAGGAATTTGAAAGCGTTATTATGAAATATTTCAATATTGATAGTGAAACGCTGCAATCCAAAACCGTCTATTATTCGGAGGATTCAACTTATGAATATAAGCCGAGAGGCTTCGAAGAAGTAGAGTACCCGGAATATCCATATTCAGAGGTAGTCGATTTTACAGAAAACAGCGATGGGACAATTACACTTACAGCTAATGTAGTATTCCCTTATGCAGGTGATTCCAAGGTATATGCTCATGAGGTTGTGGTCCGCCCGTTAGAGGACGGAGGGGTACAATATGTATCCAATCAAATTATACCTTCCGAGGATAATTATGAGGAAACATGGCATACACCACGGTTGACGTTGGAAGAATGGGAAGAATTGTACGGAGGCGGATAATGGAAGATGTAAAATGGCTGCTTAGAAGATGTGGACTTCCGATTTTGCTGCTGTTGATTTTCGTGATAGCCGGAGTGTTTTGTTGGGGAAAATTGCATGCAGAAAAGCAAAAGGTGGCAGAAGAAGTATGGGAGCCACCTATAGAAATCGAAAATAGCGAAGCAGAAACAGAAGAAGCCGAGAATGCGGAAATTTCCACAGAGTCAGCATATTGGTTTATTCCGCAAGCCAGTGATGATCTCCTTTCAGAAAAGGAGAAGGAGCAGCTGCAGAGTACGGTTTTGTCAGCAGCAGAATCGGTCAGAGAAATCTATAAGGATATTGTAATTGCAGATGCACCAAGCTACTCTTCCGGTATTAATGAATTTACCCACGAGCAGAGGAAAGCCGTGGTGGAACAATTGGGCAGAAGCGGTTTGGTAAGTGTTGAAGAAGATACTGCCATGCAAAACCATGAAGTAATCGAAACATTTTATGCAGATTACTTGGATGGACGGGACTCGATGGTTACGGTATTTGAAGTATATAGAGATGGACTGATTGGAGCAGTTACCTTCATTTATCGGAAAGGTGAGCTGCAGACCTATTACATAGGAATTCGGTGGAAGGAAGGCGGTATACCAGAGATACAGGGAACTTTGGTAAGTAATGTGGCTGAGATTAAACTGACCGAAAAAGGATATTTTATCTACGCATATGAATATGTGATTGCACATGCAAGTTTGAGACAGTATTGGAGAATAGAACCGCTTCCGGAAGACTGTCGGGAATTGACGGAGAAATACATATCAGGACTAAGCTATGTGAATTACAATGTGCTTGTCACAAATTGGGACAGCAGCAATGTAGAGGACATTCTGATGCCTTGTATGTATGAAGATATTTATCGGATTTCTACGGGCGAAAATCTGAAAACTGAAGATTGGAAGATTCCGGCAGAGGAATATGAAAGGATAATGACTACTTATTTTCCGGTATCGGTAGAACAGTTGAGAGAGCATTGCGGGTATTCTGAGGGCAGCAACAGCTATGAATATGAGATGATTTATGCCAGCCCATACCCACCTTTTGGAGAGGTGGTTGACTATACAAAAAATGCGGATGGAACGATTACACTTATCGTAGATGGAGTATGGCCGGATTATAATTCTGATCTCGTTTTTCGGAATACGGTTGTGGTTCTGCCATTTGAAGACGGAACTTTCAGATACCTTTCCAATTCTATAGAACAAATTGAGTTGGAACTGCCGCCGATAGCAAGAAAGAAAGGATGATATTATGGCATTAAAGAAAAAAAGCATTCTGCTGATTATGGCATTTCTGATTGGATGCGACCTGTGTGCCTGTGGAAAAGAAGATAGCGTTGTGGGTGAATCTCTTGTGGAAGATACGGAAGAAGTATCTTCCACGGAGGAAACAAAAAGTGCCGAGGAAGAGGCTGCAGAACAATGGGAAAAGGGCTACGACCTTCCAGTAGATGAACAGGAAAGGGAAGAAGCTGAGACTGACTGTAAAAAGCTGATGGAACATTATCTTGATATTTATGAAACTGCAGATAAAGGGATAGCATCCAATGTTGTTTTGGATGATCAAACGGTTCTTGAAATGCAGAAGAAGGTAAAGGATGCAGGATATCCAATTGCTACGATGGTAACGTATTCTAACATGGGGAATTATGAAAGTGTCGATAGTTTTCTTAAAGAATGTATGGAAGGGCAAAGCGGTTCTGTAGTAATTTATGAAATCTACAACGATGGTGGACTGGGCAGAATGAAATTCATTTTTGATGGAACGGATATGTATGTTGTAAGTACAAGAGGAATCTGGAATGCTGACAACGAGCCGGGAATTTCGTACATTTCATATACGAGACTCAAGGAATGGAAATACACGGAAAAAGGATGGTTCTGCTATGAGTTGTGTGTGCCGGAGCCACCGGAAGTCAGTGAAATTGTGGATGGAAGCTGCCTGATCAGAATAAAACCTATGACAGAGGAACAGTGTGAAATGTCTGAACGTTGTGTTCGGGGGCTTGGATATCAGGGACAGAACCTTTTGTGTTCCAACTGGAATGTAGAAAATATGAGTGAGTTGGATTATAACGGAATGTTTGAATATCTGTATGGAATGAAATATGGTGAAAAGTTCAATTCTGAAGATTATCCAAATGGCATTCCTAAAGAAGAGTTCGAAAGTCTGATTATGGAGTATCTTCCCATAACAGCGGAGCAGATACGAGAGTACGCAGTATTTGATGAGGAAAACCAGACCTATCTTTGGGCGAGACTTGGGTGCTTCAATTATGCGCCTACCTTCTTTGGAACTTCTCTGCCGGAGGTTGTCGACATCAAAGAAAATCAAGATGGAACAGTCACATTAACAGTTGAGGCGGTCTGTGACATGGTCATTTGCGATGATGCAGTCATAACCCATGAACTTACGGTAAGGTTTGCAGAGGATGGCAGTTTTCAGTATTTGGGGAATGAAATCCTAAATGACGGAATTATGCATATACCAGATTACCAATACCGTATTAAAGAATGATTTGATAATACTGGTGTTTTATGGTATTTTTACAGATATGAAGAAAGGAGACTTACATGAAATATATTTATAAAATCACGGGAAAAGTAAGTTTAATACTATATATATTTATGTTGTATCAATTCTGGCATCTATGTCAATATGGTGGCTTGAGAAGGCATATACCGATGTTGGCGTTAGGTATAATAGGATTGGTTGGCACAGTGGTTCTCTGGCTGATTTCGAAAAGGCATAATCAAGAAGTTAATTCAGGAGATAATGGAAATAAGAAACTTTTCTATACGGAAATGATACTCCTTATAGCAGCAACTTTATTCTTTGGTGGACGTATCGTTTATTCTGCAGTTCCGTATCACGGGGCACTGTCTTGGAAACTTGATGAGTGGATGCGTAAAAAAGAAGTAGAACTGGAGCATAATAATCTTTTTGAGGATGGTGTAGAAGGGATTCTGATGGATTTGGATGAAGCATTGCAACTGCCGGAAGAACTCTATATTGCAAATAAATATCAGGTGTCATTTGATGAAAACGGAACGATTCAAAGGATTTATGCATTCATATATGGAAAAAATGAGGCTGGAGAGAAAAAAACGTATCTTATTGATTATGACGCAGACAGCAGTAATGATATGACTGTTTGGATAGATGGTAATGTGAATGGAGAATATAGTGACGATATGCGTTTGTCTCCAATGATTGAAATTTTGAACAATTCAGACTGGACGAGTCAGGTAGATGCGTGGGCTGAAACATTTGAAGAGCAGCAGATTTATGAAATACTCTATATGGGGCGAAGATCTTTTAGTTCAGAGGAAGGCTTACAATATATTTCGGGAGATGCAGATGGTGATGGAACTGAAACAGGAACCGGCAATTTTACTCAGCTTAGAAGCGGTGGAGAAATCGTTGGGTTTGAAGTATCTTTGCATATTCCTGATTTAAATAGTGTCACACCTGTTCGATATATTATGGAGCCTGAGTACGTCAGTCAACAAGAATTGAAGCAGGAGAATACGATGCAGCAGGTGGAGGATGCTAAAGATACAGAAAGTTGGACTGTGGATCAAAGTGATGGAACTATGTATTTCTTTTTAGATGAAAATAATGGATGGCGTTTGGTGATAACGGATGCAGCTGCCGGAAGCAGATTTTATGTAATGGAAAAGACAATGGATGGTGGTTCTACTTGGGAATGCATAAATGATGATCCGTTCAGTGGACAATTGGGAGTTGCAGAAGGTTTAATATTTTATGATGAGAACTTTGGGGTTGCAGGAATTACAGGCGCATCCCAGTCCTATTCCCGCTTATATGTCACTCGCGATGGCGGAAGGACCTTTGAAGAAATGAAACTTCCAATGGATCTTGTTTCAGAATTACCGCAAATCGCTATCGATTGCGGATTTACGGTGGAGGATTTTGATTACCTGAATATGCCTGAAAAAGAGGACGACACATTGACGATAACGGTTACCACAGATGCAGCGGAGAAAGATGGGATTGTATTTCAGTCAACTGATTATGGAGCGACATGGGAATACAAAGGGCTTGTTCAGATAGCGAATTAAGAAAAATCGGGTAAAAGTCAGAGATTGACCTTTACCCGATTCTTTATTTCCAGATATTCATGTCAGACAAGATAGACATGGTTATTTCAGTTGCGTTGCCTCCGGTAGCATCGCTGTCTGCACCAATGTTGGTAGCAAAAAAGTATGTATTATCTGCAGTTTCGATATAACCGATAAACCATCCGTTCACATCCTGTCCATCCACACGGCCGGTTCCGGTCTTTCCGTAGAATGTTCCGGCATCGGAAGAGGAAAGGCAGATGGCATCTTTTACAGCATTGATATTTTCAGGGGCGAAGCCAAAGCTGTTATTCTGCAGCCTGGTTAGAAGTTCGACCTGCTCTATTGGAGAAATCTTCAAGGAAGATTCCATCCAATAAGTGGAGAAATCACCACTTATATTTTCGTTTCCATACCCAATTTCCTCAATATAGTTGGAAATGTTAGCGGCTCCAAGCTGTTCGTCCACAGATTCAAAATACCAATTCACGGAGGAATTCATTGCAGACTGTAAGGTCTGATCCGCATTCCATGCTTCAAATGGATAGCTTTCTCCATTCCATGCAATAAAGGAGTTCTCTGGTGTAATGACACCTTCTTCCAAACCGAACAGGGCATCATATATTTTGTAAGTGGAGTTTGGTGCAACTCGCAGGGTGGCATGCTCCTTGTCGTGTATGCTCCATGTATCATTTTCCAAATCGTATAAAACAAAGCTGCCTTCGTATTCTCCGAAGTATGTGGAGAGGTCTACATAGGAAACATTCTCAGAAGAGGAATCCCATTGGTAGTGGCTTCCGTCTGCTGCGTATGTGGAAATAAAAGGTGCGAATCCAAGGAGAAGAACAGCAGTCAACATGAATGCAGTCATACCTTTTATTCTTTTCATAAATGTCGGCTTCTCATAAGAGGCAATGTTGATAATTCTTCGTTTCATCTGCTCCATGTTTCCACCAAGGCCGGCAGCAAACGGAAAAGGAGTAAGTGAAACCTTCTCTGCAAAGTTAATCAATGTATTGCCATAATCTTCGTAAGCATCCTCTTCAAGCATTTTCAAAACGGAAGTGTCACAGGCAACCTCTCTGTCATTACGCATTTCTTTCAGTGCGTACCAGACAAGAGGATTGAACCAATATATTACCCCGGCAAGGTTCATCAGATAACTGGCAACAGCATCTTTGTGCTTATAGTGCTGCAGTTCGTGCAACAGCATATATCGCATATCGGATTCGTTGTAATCAGAGATCAGATGAATCGGCAGATAAATACACGGTTTCAAAAGTCCCACAATAATCGGGGATTTCAAAAATGCAGTACTGTAAACAGGGATATTTCTGTGAATTTCCATTTCCTCCAAACATCGATGATATAGTCTGCGTACTTCCGGGTTCTGGAGGGGAAGTGCAGATTTCTCCAAAGTGCGTAGGCGGAGCGAGGATTTGATTACCAATATGATCATTGCAAAAATGCCTACAATCCATATCCCCAATAATATGTATCCGGCAATGGATGGTGTCTCACTATTTACAGAAAGTGCGAAATCATTCATCCAGTCTGTATTTCCGGTCGGATGAATTCCCACAGCTTCTCCCATAGCGGTTGCGGTACCAGAAGCAGGAGAGCTTCTTAAGCTGCCAAGCCACAAGAAGATTTGTGGAAATCCGATGAGACGGAACGGTATAAAGGGAACTGCCAGCAACCCAAGAAGCAGAAACCACAGATTATACTGCATCCGGCTGGACAGGTTGTTTTTGAATATCCGCTTGGCTATCAAAAGAATTCCGATGATACCGCTGATAAATACATTGCATATTAAAAAGCGTATCATAAAATTAGCCACGTTAATTTCCTCCTTTTTTTGACCTCTTGGAAAGAAGGGAACGGAGGGTGTCTATTTCTGTTTCAGACAGTCTGTCATTTTCAATATATGCAGACAGCATGGCAGTAATATCCCCGTCATAGTATCGTTCCAGAAAAGAGTTGCTTTTCTGACCGATGTATTCGCTTTCTTTCACGACTGGGGTATAAACAAACACTCGGCTCTGTTTTTCATAAGTCAGAACGCCTTTTGTTACGAGACGTTTGATTAAAGTCTGTATCGTCTTAGGACTCCAGCTTGTGGTCTGTAATAATTTATCTGTTATTTCATTGGTACTGATCGGCGCATGTTTCCATACGATTTTCATAACTTCAAATTCAGCTTCAGAAATCTGTGGTAAATCACTCATTTCAAATCCCTCCTTAAATCTTACAGATGTAATAAATACATTATAGACGCTATTTATGTGGTTGTCAATTTCAGAAAAAACATATTGACTTGAAATCTTACTTATGTAATAATTTGAATATTACAAGAGTAAGATTTAGAGATGGCAACAAAAAGTAAAGAATCAGAATCACAACGGATTAGCTGGTTCCTTTACTCGTTTGAATTACCTCCTTTATGTATGAGTGCTAAGAGGTATTCAATTGCTGAAAGAATCTCGGCTGCCTCTTGCTCATCACAACCTATTTGTTCAGCTAATGCTGCTTGAGATAGATGGTCTTCTTCTCTGGCAGCCCGAACTACCTTCGCAAGATTTTTTACATAGTCATGCATTACAATTCATCTCAGTGCTGGTTTACACTACATGGTAAATATTATGAATTACAATAGAGTGCAGCTGACACTTGAGGAGCGAATTGCCCACGGTGGACATAAGGTTCTACGTTGGATGATGGACAACGTGTATGTCAGACAAGACCCTGCCGGAAACATCAAAATGGATAAAGAAAAATCTACAGAGAAAATTGATGCTGCAGTAGCAACCGTTATGGCACTTGACCGTGCAATCCGTAATCAGGGTAGCGAGGGAAGTGTATATGATGGCAGGGGAGTTCTTGTTTTTTAAGAAAAAACCTCTCCGGCAGATGGAGAGGTTTGAAGATCATGGTTGTATTTATGTATCGGAATAAGAACTGCATTTTTCTTCCAACATTTTGAAATTACAGCATCTTGCAGCAAGGGAAGAATCCGGTTTGGCAATGCATTTCTGATATAATTTCATGGCTTTATTTTGCAGAGTGTCCTGAACATTGTCGATTAGAGCTTTTTCTTTCTGGAGCAGGTAGACATAGTCTGTTTTTTCTTTTTCATTACTGAAAGAACGGAAGCTTTCTACCTGATTATATTTTAACTGTGTAAGACAGTTATCAGGAACCGGGATCATATTATTGATATTTAATACCGCATAAAGATATCCGGTGGATTCATCCTGGAGTTTGTGGAAATCCAGACTGTTGGACATCTTCTGATGTTTTGGTTTTGCAGAGGAAATAGGGACATAGTAGCGGAAATCTCCGATAGTAAGAAGAATTCCCACATGGAGTTTCAAACGTTCCCCATATTCCACATATCCGACACGGAAATCAAACTGTGTCAGGTAATGGATGTATTTTTTATCGACAACGTACCAATCCATAAAGTCTCCTGAAAAGTAAAAAAGCGGGTGGATTACTCCACCCACTGCTGTTAACCGATTGTTTTAATTGGACAATCTAACCGCTTTTAAACGAGCATTTTAACTGGACGCTCTAACCGCTGCACAGATATTCTATCTGTGTTTTTATTATATGCAATTTACAGCAAAAAATCAATGTCTTTAATTGCTAAATTTTTATGAACTTTTTTCGATGCTTATAGATTCGATTTTATCACAGGCAGATACAAAAAGAAAGAGAGGGATAGCAGATGGGAATAAAAAGTTTGTTTGGTTTCGGTCAGGCGAGGTGCTTTCTCTGTATCCGCTTCTTCCAAACAAGATGAGTGTGGAGAGGGACAGTAATGGAGTGCTTTATTATGTGTATTCCCGTTATACAGATGAGAATCCCAACATGAAAAAGATGGGAGGTATCATCTTAAGGCAGGAGGATGTGCTTCATATTCCCGGACTTGGATTTGATGGTCTAATCGGATACTCACCTATTGCAATGGCAAGGAATGCTGTCGGTATGACGATGGCCTGTGAGGAATACGGTGTCAGTTTTTTTGCCAATGGTGCAAATCCCGGTGGTGTGTTGGAGCATCCGGGTGTGTTGAAAGACCCGGCAAAGGTAAGGGATTCTTCGGTCTTACAAAAGAAAAGGGTTTGTGCATATGCCAGAGTTTCTACAGACAGCAGAAGACAGGAAGACTCTCTGGAAAATCAGATGGAAACTTATGAAAGGTTGATTACCGGAAATCCGGAATATGAATTTATCGGGGTATATGCTGATCAGGGTATACCCGGTTATTGCGAGAACCGCCCACAGTTCCAGAGAATGATGGAAAAGGCAAGGGCAGGAGAGATTGACCTGATTATTACAAAATCCATATCAAGGTTTGCAAGAAATACCGTCACCGCTCTAAAGTTCGCAAGGGAACTGAAGGAACTGGGTGTCGGTATTTTTTTTGAAGAACAGAACATTAACACTCTATCAGGGGACGGTGAGATGATGCTTGCCGTCCTTGCTTCTTTTGCCCAGGAAGAGAGCAGGAGCATGAGTGAAAACAATAAATGGTCCATTCGTAAAAAATTTGAGAGAGGGGAAGTGATGATTACCACCTCCCGCTTCCTCGGTTATGACAAAAACGAGTATGGGGATTTGATTGTGAATCGAAAAGAAGCAGAAATTGTCAGTCTGGCTCTTGACCTATATCTGATGAATGTTGGCTCGTCAAGAATTGGCGAGCTACTTGATTATTTGGGGGTAAAAACGGTGACGGGAACCACATGGGAGAGCGGGACCATTAACGGGATGCTTTGCAATGAGAAGTACAAAGGAGATTTTCATCTGCAGAAGTATTACACCTCTGAAAACAAAAGAAACCATACAAAGAAAAACAATGGAGAAGAGCAGAGTTATTACATTTCGGAAAATCACGAACCTATCGTATCGCCGGAAGTATGGGAAAAGGTACAGGAGGTAAGGGAGCAGAGAAAACGTGACAGGAACATTGGGCAGGACAACACAATGAAGTTTCAGAACCGCTATCCCTTAAGTGGAATGTTGATTTGCCCTTATTGTGGAAAAACGCTCCGGCGCAGACAGGTTTATAAAAAGAAAATCCAGTGGCTCTGCAGTACCTACATCGAAAAGGGTGTCAAGGAATGTAAGGGAATAAGGATTGATGATACCGAATTGCAGGGATTGAACATTACGGAACAGACGGTAGTGAAGGAGGTGATTCAGAATGGCAAGAAGCATTACTGTTATACCAGCAAAGCAGATTTCGACTGAGGAATCAGGAACAGCGCAAGCAGTACAGAAACTGAGAATGGTAGCGTACTGCAGAGTGTCAACCGACCAAGAAGAACAGTTATTAAGCTATGAGAATCAGGTCAATTATTACACCAATTACATCAGCGAAAATCCTCATTATGAATATGCAGGGACTTATGCGGATGAGGGAATTTCGGGAACTAACACAAAGAAGAGGGATGAATTTAAACGTATGATTGCAGACTGCAGGGCAGGGAAAATGGATATGATTATCACGAAGTCCATTTCACGATTTGCAAGAAATACGCTGGACTGCCTGAATTATGTGTGAGAGTTGAAGGACCTGGGGATTGGAATTATTTTTGAAAAGGAGAGTATCAATACCCTTGATGCAAAAGGCGAAGTGCTGCTTACCATTCTTTCCTCGCTGGCGCAGGACGAGAGCCGTTCCATTTCGGAGAACTGCACATGGGGAATCCGCAGGAGGTTTGAAACCGGAAAGCATAAAATGAGTACCAAGCGTTTCCTTGGCTACGATACGGACGAGAATGGCAAGCTGGTAATAAACAGGCAGCAGGAGCCGATTGTGGTGCGGCTGTATCAGGAATTTCTGGATGGAAAAACAACGGACTACATTAAAAGGATTTTTGGAAAGGAAGGGATTAAAAACTGGGATGGAGGCACAAAGTGGCAGGCTACAACTCTAATGAGCATGTTGGAAAATGAAAAGTACAAAGGGGATGCCTTGCTGCAGAAAAGTTATACAGTGGATTTCCTTACCCAAAAACGGACGCAGAACAAAGGGGAAATCCAGATGTTTTATGTGGAGGATGACCACGATGCCATCATTTCAAAGCGGATATGGGAATGTGTTCAGCTTGAGATTAAACGTAGGAAAAAGTACTTGGAGGAACATGGAACAAATTCTTATTCCACCGGCCGGAAAGCAATCCATTTGCATCCAAGATAATTTGCGGAGACTGCAATAAGGTATTTGCACGGAAGGGCTGGCGGAGTAGCACGGGAGTTGACCGCAAGGTGTGGCAGTGCAGTGAACGGTACAAGGTCAAAGGAGTCATGGGATGCACCAACCGTCACGTAGAGGAAGAAACGCTGATAAAGGCTTATCTGATGGCTTGGAACGCACTGGTGGAGAACCGAGAGGATTTCATGGAGCAGTGGACAGCACAGCAAGCAGAGCGAGAACCTATTAGAAGGTTATCGGGCAGAGAAGTTCATAGAATACACCGATGGAGCAGAAACTCTGACAGAGATGGACACGGACTTCATGCTGAAAACACTGGACCACATCAAGGTTTTTGAGGATGGAACATTATTGGTGGTGTTCCTGGATGGAACGGAGTTTGAATGTAAAAATGAAGAAGAGTAAGAAAAGATGCCGATTGGGAGTTGCGATTCCTAATCGGCTTTTTTATTGTGGATTTATGTATTGGTTACTTGTAATATTGTATGATTAGTGATATAATCCAAATTAGCACTCAATGAAAGAGAGTGCTAACAAAAACAATTATGTACAGGGAGGATAGAACAATATGAGTAAGCAAGTATATATAAGTGCAGATTATGCAGAATACGATGGCGATCGTGACGTTGTTGAAGAGTTGAACAAATGGGGAAGTGATAATCTGCATAAGGTTGATTTTATCGATATGTCTAAAGTAGCATCAGGGAGCGTTTCAAAAGATACTGATTGTCGCATATGCGATTTGAAACAAGAATTTAACAGACAAATTAATGCTTCATCTGCAGTTATCTTTGTTGTTGGAGATAAGACTGCATTGCGTACAGCAGGGAGTGCTTGTAATCGTTCTGGCAATGATCAAAGTTCTTGTAATTGTACACCTTATAAACAAAATACAAATGGTACGAAACCATGTAAGGTATTTTTCACTTCTACTCCTGGTGAAAACGATGATGTTGGATGCATTAATTCATATTCATATTTGAAACATGAATTTAAACAGGCTGAGAAGAAAAATAAAGCAATTATTGTGGTTTATAATTCTCTTCGAAAAGAATCAGGTTGGCTTCCTTCTTATATGAAGAATTATGAAGATTGCGCAAGACCTTTCTGGACAACAAATTATCGAGGTGATAAAGTAGGAGATTATTCTTACATAAAAGAGGTGCTGGGATTTTGATTGATTTGTTAAAGAAAAGTGCGGCTTGTGCTTTTGCTATCATTTCGGCAGTTTTTACTTTCGTTCCGGAAGCTATATTTGGAAAGGTTATATTGATATCAGAAGATGTTCTTAAACAATTCACTTTAGAGGGCTATACTTCAGAAATCAATATTATCGTGAATCGTGTACTTACTTTTGTAATTGTATGGTTTATTGCAGCGTTTGGATATAAAGCGTATTTACTTTTGCGAAATAAAGTTAGTATAAAAGGGAATAATTATAAAATTACAGTGGAATATGGCGATTTGCTCAAAATGAAGAGATGTAAAAGAGTAATTAATTTTGATGAATGTTTTTCAACACATGTTGGCACTGCTCCTGCTGATATAAAACCGACTTCGATTTGTGGGCAATATTTAACTGCAAATCCGAATCTAAATATTCAATCACTGTTATCAAACTCACAGCTAAAGCCGCTTAAGACTAAATCGAAATATCAGAGCAAAGAACGGTATGAATCAGGGAGAATAGTACCGAATGGGGATGACCTGTTGCTGGCATTTGCTAAACTGGATAAAAATGGATTGGGTAGATTTTTTACACGTGATGAATATTTGGAGTGCTTATCGGTATTATGGGAAGAAATAGATAAGTATTATGGACAGCAAGATGTATGTATACCGATTTTAGGAGCTGGATTAACTCGCTTTGACGGAGGCTCAGGTGCATCTATTCCTCAGCAGGAATTGCTTGATATGATAATTTGGTCTTATAAATTAAGCTCCCATAAAATAAAATCACCTCGTAAGTTGCGTATTATATGTAGAAGAGATGAAGATTTTTCATTGGATAAAATCGATTCACAAGCATGATGCAAGTTGAAAAAATGCCGATTGGGAGTTGCAGTATATCCGAATCGGCTTTTTCTTGCTCTTTGGCAGATGGTAAAATAACAGGTGATATGGTAAAATAAATAGTATATTTGAGAAGCTTATTTAATACATAGAGATAGAAAAGAGGACGATTGGTAGTGATCGAACGAGAATTATATATAAAGGTCTTGGATTGTTTGCATGATGAACAGTGTTTGGCGAAAAAAGTGCAGATGATTCAAGAAAGGGATTTTCAAGTAATTGGTGATGTTATAATAAATATGCTTCTGGAAGAAATTGCAGAAGTTGATATTACTCAGATAAAACAAATTATTTGCATGTATTTACGCTATAGTCAGGAGCAATATTTAAGACTCACTTATGAAGAATTGTGTGTATTAGTTTGTGAGCATGTTATACGGTTTAAGACATATCCAGTAGACGAATATCAGAAAATTGAGAAAAACTATGATGGAATAAAAAATAAATATGATTCTATTATTGCGGAAATAGATAGTAAGATGCAGTGCATCGATGATCTGATAAAAATAGACAAGGAGCATCCTCAATGTTGTGGTAGCTTAATAAAAAAGCAAAATCAGTTACAAGCAAGGAATAATGGGAATAAAAGTATTCTAAAGGATTTGAAAAAAATAGAAAATGAATATAATGCTCTATTTGATTCAATTCAGGAGAACTATGTTTATCGAGAAATGCTTAAGTATGCAAAAGAAAAAATAGAAGCATATTTTGAAGGAACTATTATCTTAGATACTGAAGATCCATATTTTTCATTGAGAAAAATAGCAATCGAAGTGGCACAAGAAGATAATGGGGAATTGAAGAACTATAAAAGTAATTTTGAAAATTATGACACATGTTTGGAATCTTGGAAAAAAGCGGTGCAATCAATATATAAGCCTTTCTATATGATTAAGACGCGAAAGGTTATAGATGATATAGAAGAGTTTTATTTTCAGAATGGTAATGGTGCATATTGGAATAGATTAGAAGAATTGATTGAACTCTGTAAAGAAAAAAGAGCAAAGGTTTTAGATAATGATCAATGGATAGACCTGAGAATACATGATTTGAATAAGTATGTACGGGAATTAAAACAACATGTTTCAGAACATCAAGTGTTAGAGTATTTGAGGCAGAAAATAGATAGTTTGTACTGTTTGCAGGACCGGAAAAACGTCTTAAATACGATTATCGATTCATTTGAGAATCAAAATTATGTTGTTTTTATGAATTTGGTCGTCATCCAAATTGAAGGTTTATTTTATGATATGTTTGTGGATGCCAATATTCAGAATCGTTTGGACGGACAATTTGATTTGTTTGAAAAAGATGATCTGAAAAGCAAAATGGAAAAGAATGATACAAGTATGGGATTAGAAGAGGCAGCACTATACTTTAAGTTTTACTTTAACAGCATGATTCGTAATAAAGTGGCTCATGGAAGAAATTGTTTTAACGAAGAAGAGTACGAAAGAATTTCTTTTGAGTTGTTATTGGACCTTCAGTATGTAATACATTTGTTGGAAAAACACTCAGACACAAATGAAGCGGTTGAGTATATTAAAAATACTGTACGCTGGCTCGAATTTTCCTTTAGTGGTCAATGTACAGAGAAACAAATTTATGAAAAATTATTAAATTCATTAAATGGTAATGTCCTAAAACGCAGGAATAATTTTATTGGGTATGTCGATTCTCATCAGGAGTTGTATTGGATATTCAATCCTTATTATGAAGCAGCATACGAATATGCAGGGGTAATTGAGTTACGTGACAAATTGAGAGAGTACTTGACGAATGAGAATTTTTGGGATTATGTTCTGAAATATATTCAATCGTATGATGAGCAGGAAATTCCGCATATTAAGATTAAGCAGGAGTTTAAATCCAGAGTAAAAGCAATGCAGGAATATATCGCAAAGAATAAAAGACAAACATTATCATTGGTAAGTGAAGTGAGCAAAACGATGGAGGCTATGCAACTACATGATGTGGGTTAATATATTGTTTGAAAAGGGGTAAAATCTATCCCCCTAAGTGGGGTATAAACCTTTTCGCAAAAGGTGACGGTTTCGCTATTTAGTATAAGAAGTAACTTTCACCGCACGTTGAGACTGTGTGTCTTTTGAGCAACCGAAAACCAGATACCACGGTAAAACTCAGCGTAGATATGGATGATTACTACCGTATTAAAGATGGTAAAGATGCAGAATGATGATTTTACTATAGTGATTATGTTGAATTCCTGTTTTTTGACCGAATCAAGTAAGTAGCAAAGCGGATTGCGAATATCCGCTTGACTCGTTTGCGTTGATAATATATCTGATTTTGGAGGAAAATTAATTTATGAACAAAGAAAAAGCAGATATGATTATTTATACGACAGAGGATGGTCTGACAAAAGTTGAAACTACTTTTGATGGTGATACAGTCTGGTTGTCTATTGATCAGATGGCAGAATTGTTTCAGAGAGATAAATCAACTATTTCCAGACATATAAAAAATATATTTACAGAAGGTGAATTACAGCGGGATTCAGTTGTTGCAAAATTTGCAACAACTGCTTCTGATGGAAAAGTTTACAATGTAGACTATTACAATCTTGATGTTATTATTTCTGTTGGCTATCGCGTAAAATCAAAACGAGGAACACAGTTCAGAATCTGGGCAACCGGAATTTTAAAAGAATACATGAGAAAAGGTTTTGCCTTAGATGATGATCGTTTGAAAAATCTAGGTGGCGGTGGATATTTCAAGGAATTGTTGGATAGAATCCGTGATATTCGTGCATCCGAGAAAGTATTTTATCGTCAGGTCCTGGAAATTTATGCAACGAGCATAGATTATGATCCGAAAGCGGAAATATCCATTGCATTTTTCAAAAAAGTGCAAAATAAAATTCACTATGCAATTCACGGAAATACTGCAGCAGAAGTAATCTATAGTAGAGCTGATGCAGAAAAAGAATTTATGGGACTTACTACTTTTAAAGGTAATCAGCCAACATTAAAAGAAGCAGTAGTTGCTAAGAATTACTTATCTGAAAAAGAATTGCGTGCAATGGGACAGTTGGTATCTGGATATCTTGATTTTGCAGAACGTCAGGCAGAACGAGAACAGGCCATGACAATGAGAGATTGGGCCGAACATCTGGATCGGATTCTGACAATGAGTGGGGAACAGCTTTTGCAGGGAAATGGAAGCATATCACACAAACAGGCTATTGATAAAGCAACGAATGAATATAAAAAATATAAAGCGCAAACACTCAGCACAGTGGAAGAAGACTACCTGAATTCAATAAAAATGTTGGAGAAGAAAACAGATAAAAAACAGTGAGAGCATCATTGGAATTAGTGGTTTGGCATTTCCGGTGTATTATGAAGTCTTTGAAGGCGAAGCAATTCGGTTGCTCAACGAAAAACAGTCGAGACGGTAGTACTGCTTTCCTATAAAAAACCGCATGGACATATCAATGTAAAAGTTGAGTTTGGCGAAGGTGAGGGCAAAGTACCGTCGGATAATATCGCTAAAAGAGTCGAGGCATACAAGCCGAAAGAGCGAGTTACATACAAGATGATAAAGGAATATATAGAAGCTAAATATGGCTTCAAAGTACATACTGCGTATATAGCAGAGGTGAAGAGAAGTTTGGGCTTGCCAATGTATGACGCTCCTAATGCAGTAGAAGAATTGAAACATCCTAGAAAACATCCGACAGCCGAGAAAGTAGAAGCGATAAAGGATGCATTGAGACATTTTGAGATTATTTCGTAATATAAATTGGAAGGAAAAGTTGATGAGAAGGTTTATTTATCTGGATACTGATACATTGAATTCTTATTTGGCACAAATATTTGATGGCTTGATTCAAAGTGAAGATTCAGAAACGCAGCATCAGAAAAAAGTGAATAAGCAAAATTCTGTTACGACTAGCCTTGCTGGGAAAATAGCTCTTAAACTATTTGGAAAGGGAGTAGATGCAAATGCCCAAGCAACGTATCAACATTTGAAAACAGTTGCTGATGACGAAATGGTTCGAGATGTACAGACAAAGATAATGCATGATAATGCGTTTGACCAATTTATGAATTATTTACATGAGCATAATTTGTTAAATGGGGCAGATGTTGGTGATTTCCTTATTGTAAAAGACGAATTTTATATTTTCGATATTGCGTTTTATCAAAAACTATTTGTAAAAGATGGATTTGTTGATATGCTTACACAGATTCAAGATATGAATACAAGAAAAGAGGCAGAAAAACAAACAGAAGAATTTGCAAGAGAACAGCGCCGAAGTAAAATTGTACAAGATAAAGTAAATGAAACGGTACAGGAAGCTCTTGATAAAAATCATGAAAATTGGGATTCATTAAAAAAGATGGTTGAAATGTTGGCTGCCATTATTCCATATCCGAGAATACTGTGTATTTCGAATTATGCGGTGGTTTTAGATGAAAAATATATGAGAGATAATATATCAACAGCAGCTTTTAAGTACGGTGGGAAAATAACTGTTGTAGGATATATTACGAATAAAGTTATGGCTCAGGCTAATTCCCCAATTTCAACTTTCTCAAGTATAGGAAATTCTATGAATACATTGACGAAAGTATTCTTTGAAAATATAGATGAGATGTATATTGTGCATCCGGTTGCAATTTATTATGGTGATTGATATAAAAAATGGGGAGCTTTTTATGAATCAAAATTTCTATGAAGGAATCAAAATATTTTAACCACAGCGAGAAATAAAGTCTATCAAACAGCCAATTTTGCAATGGCTGAAGCCTACTGGAATATGGGCAAATCGATCATTGAAGAACAAGGCGGCAATAAAAAAGCTGAGTATGGTACAGGTTTGTTAAAAGAGTTATTATGAACGAGAACTTATGAATGAAGGAGACAATCCATCGATTGGTATTGTTTTGTGTGCAGACAAAAGTGAGTCTGTAGTTAAGTATACGTTACCTGAAAATGAAACACAGATTTTTGCGTCAAAATACAAATTGTATTTACCAAGCGAGGAAGAATTGCTGCGGGAATTAAAATAGGAATATCAAGCTCTGGAATCTATTAAGACAGTGGAAGAAAATATTGATTATATTTCCGTGATTTTGTGGGGATATGTTTTGATTTGGTATGCATGTGGAGACGGTATGTTTATTGTCCAAACTCCACGAAGCGAAGCATCATGTGAATGTGAGACTTGACATGGACGAGATGGATTTAACGGCGGCTGAGAGGCGCTAAAGGTCCAGGGGACCTTTGCCCAGCGCGGACCGAAGCGGAGCGTAGACAGGCTACTTATGAGGAGATAAAGAAGTAAGTGGCAGAGTATAATGATGGGATGAAGGTATCTAATCTGTATATTGCACAGATAAAGCAGAAGCATGGAATTATAGAAAGAGAGAACTATAATAAGCCAAAATCTGAGAAGAGCGGACAGCCGGAATGCCCAAAAGAAAAAGAAATAGAGATTGAAGAGGCGTTGAAGTATTTTCAGATGATTCCAAGGGAATCATAGGCTAATTTGGCTTATCGGATGGAGAAAATTCAACTAATGTTATTGAGCCTTCGGACATTGGGAATAAAACCTGATGTTCGGAGGCTTTTTGTTTACAGAAATTTTTTTCGTGGATATAATAAACATGACATATAGCTGTCGTGTTGAATCAGGTATGATATGTATGGAGTGAAAGAAACGATGAAAATAGATAGACTTATCGGTATATTGTCAATCTTACTGCAGGAAGAAAAGACAACGGCTCCTGAACTGGCAGAAAGATTTGAGGTATCTCGAAGGACAATAAATCGGGATATTGAAGATCTTTGTAAAGCGGGTATTCCTATAAAAACTGCGCAGGGTACCGGCGGTGGTATTAGTATTATGGATGGATATCGTATGGACAGGACGATTTTGAGTTCCAAAGATATGCAGATGATTCTTGCGGGGTTGCGGAGTCTTGACAGTGTGAGCGGAAGCAGATACTACAGTCAGCTGATGGAGAAAATCCAGACCGGATCATCAGAGTTCATCAGTGGAAGAGATTCTATGCTGATTGACTTATCTTCATGGTATAAGGGTTCTCTTGCTCTAAAGATCGAGGTAATACAGAGTGCAATAGAAAACAGGCGCATCATACGATTTAAGTATTATGCTCCGTCCGGAGAGAGCAATCGAAGGGTAGAACCATATTATCTGGTTTTCCAGTGGTCGAGCTGGTATGTATGGGGGTGGTGTTTAGAACGTAAAGATTACAGGCTGTTCAAACTGAACCGTATGGATTGTGTTGTTGAAACAGACCGTGGATTTCTGTGCAGAGATGTACCAATGCCGGATTTGTCAAATGAGAAGATATTTCCGGGTGGGATAAAGGTAAAAGCTCTTTTCACACCGAATATGAAGTGGCGGCTGGTTGAAGAATTTGGACCGAATTGCTTTACAGAAACAGACGATGGAAGGCTGCTCTTTTCAGCAGACTATACGGATATGGAAAACCTTGTGACATGGCTTATGACATTTGGAGCAAAAGTAGAGGTGCTTGAGCCCGAAGAAGTGCGGGACATTATTCGCAGGAATGCAGAGGAAATATTAAAAATCTATGGAGGATTAGGAAAATGAGATTAGACGGTTTTGGGTTGTTTGTTGATGATATGGCAAAGATGATTCGTTTTTACAAGGATGTTCTCGGATTTGAAATTAAGGAAGAAGAGAATACTTCCAATGTTTATCTTGTAAAAGACGGAACACTTTTTTTACTGTATGGGCGGAATGATTTTGAGAAGATGACAAACCGGCGATATGAGTATATCAAGGGTCTGAATGGTCATTTTGAAATAGATCTATATGTTGATACTTTTGAAGAGGTGGACGAGGCATACAAGAAGGCTGTGGAAAACGGTGCAGCATCTGTGCTTGAACCGGAACTTGAACCTTGGGGACAGAGAACCTGCTATATTGCTGACCCGGAAGGAAATCTGATAGAGATTGGTTCTGGGAATAAGCCTTATGAAGAAAAGGATCTGGAGGAGTAAGGAGTATGGCATTTGATTATAAAAAAGAATATAAAGAGTTTTATATGCCGAAGGGAACACCGTCTATTGTCAGAGTCCCGAAAATGAATTATATAGCAGTGAGAGGAAGCGGCAATCCAAATGATGAAGATGGAGAATATAAGCAGGCTATCGGCCTTCTGTATGGAATTGCATTTACGATTAAAATGAGCAAAAAGGAAGATCATCAGATTGATGGATATTTCGATTATGTCGTGCCACCATTAGAGGGATTCTGGTGGCAGAATGGAGTATCCGGAATTGATTATGCTCGTAAGGAAGATTTTAAGTGGATCTCTGTTATTCGCTTGCCAGATTTTGTTACCAGGGAAGATTTCGACTGGGCTGTCAGGAAAGCTACGGCGAAGAAAAAACAGGATTTTTCTAAGGTTGAGTTTTTTTCCTATGAGGAGGGCTTATGTGTACAGTGTATGCATATCGGAGCGTATGACGATGAGCCTGCTACGGTAGATGCAATGCACAGATTTATGGAAGAACAGGGATATACACTTGATATAACGGATCAGAGAATGCACCACGAGATTTATCTGAGTGATGCGCGGAAGGTGGCATCGGAGAAACTGAAGACTGTGGTCAGACATCCGATAAATAGAGCCTAAGGGTATGGAGAAAAATAATATGGCATCAACAAAAGAGTATTTGGATTTTGTTATGGAACAATTATCAGGACTGGATGAACTCAGCAGCAGGGCAATGATGGGCGAATACATCCTTTATTACCGTGGAAAGGTTTTTGGTGGAATATATGATGACAGACTTTTGGTAAAGCCGGTTCCGGTGGCGGTGAAAATGATGCCGGATGCTGGGATGGAACCGCCGTATGATGGTGCTAAAGAAATGATTTTGGTTGATAATGTAGATGATCAGCAGTTTTTGTGTGAACTGGTTGAGAGTATGTGGGAAGAATTACCGGAAAAGAAGAATATACATTAAGAACTAAGACTTGACAAAATCGAACAAATATTCTATATTAACAGCGGTGATTTTATACCCAAAAGCAGAAACTACGAATGTACAAATGGAGCTCAAACCCTTGCGGTTTGGGCTTTTTCTAATTTTGTAGAAAATCTGAGAACAACTATTTCTAAAAAGTCAATTATCATTTTGTGATAGAAAATGAACAGAATTTTTCACAAAACTATTTGTGCAATACTAACAAATTTTTGAGAGCATATAGTTTCGCTAAAGTAACAGCATGGCAATCGAGTAACAGCGGTTGCTTTTTTTATTGCCTATTTTTAGAAAGTCATCAATTGCCCCGATACTTATTATGATAAAAAGTATCAGATTTACAGAGACGTTTGAATGCTCAATATGATAGAATAGATGAAAAGAATTTTTGGGGTGAAGGAGAAGAGAAATGTATAGAATCTACATTACACTGATGGAAGTCATGGCAGCAGCTGTTTTTATTATTCCTCTCTGGATGATATATCATAAGATCTGTTTTCATAGCTGGAAACGAACGATGATCTATATGGTATTTGCATTTTATATGACAGCAGTTTTAGCACTGGTTGGATTCCCCAACATAACTTTGTTAAAGATAGAGGTGACAGTAAACGTAATTCCATTTATCTATATGATACCGGATTTTGCAAATGCCTGCCTGAATGTATTGTTGTTTATCCCATTTGGTTTCTTTTTACCAACTTTATGGGAAAAATTCCGAAATGTAAAAAGCACTATCGTGGCAGGATTGTTGACGACCCTTTTTATCGAGATATCTCAGCTTTTTACAGGCAGAGCAACGGATATAGATGATGTTATTACTAATATCCTCGGGACTATCATAGGTTACTATATTGCATGTTGGTTTACAAAAGCCTTTACAGGCAGAGTGCTGGAGAATTCGAAACAGAGTGACTTTAACCTGATATGTGGTTCCGTTGTGATTATCATGTTCTTTTTTCAACCATTCATTTCAAATTTATTATGGAAAATGGTATTGTAATTTGGGGTTAGTTATCAGGATGTATGCATATAGTAAGAGTCTTTGACATAAGGGGAAATAGAATGGGAGAAGGTCTGATGAATAAAAAGAATGACATATTAGAGTCCTGGATTATGGTCGAGCATCTGTCAGAGGGAGATATTAATTTAAAGGACAAAACTATTTTGAACTTTAATGATCTGCAGAGACAAGATTATTATTCTCTTCTGGCAGATGAAATACAGAAGAAGGGACTCAAAAAAAATAAGCATAGCGGAGTTATTATTTATTTTGATATTTTCCCATTTCAGGAAGTGATTGATTTTCTAAGAGAAGAATATAAATTGGCGCCAACAGAACAGGAAATCACATCAGGTAATAAATTTTCCTTTGCATTGTGTTTTGACAAAGAACTTCATTTTGATGAGAAAAAGACGTTCTTGACGGAAAGCTATTACATAAGAAAAAAGAAACGAATACCGAAGGAACGGGATTTCCGGATATTTGAGGAAGAAATGGGATGTGAGTTTGAGAAAATGTTTGCATGTCCGGAAGGTGAGGATTACAGGGAACATTTTAATCAGGTTCTGGTGTCAATTTTGACAAAAAATAAGATTTCGATTGAAAATTGCAGATTGCAGTTGTTGAAGAATATGGAATCGGATGCGACGAATCTGCATTCCTTTTTTATAGCTGATCTGGAAAAAGCAAAAAAGATACAAACTCATAATTTAGATAAATATATAACAGGTAATGTTGCAGGACGCAGGAACTTAAATTGTCGAAAGGAAAGTGAGCAGTTTAATCCGGAGATCTTTTATCGCATTTTGAGTCCTGAAAATTATCCGATTGCGAGATTTCCAAGTAATCCCCAATTCTCGCTGGCTTTGATGCAGCAGGTGGCGGTCAATTTATCTATTGGTTTTGATAGTGAGCAAATCAGAAGTGTAAATGGACCTCCTGGTACAGGAAAAACGACGTTGTTAAAAGATATATTTTCCGAGCTTATTGTGGAACAGGCCTATGAAATAGCGACCATGTCATCGCAATACATAAAAGGAACGGAGGCAACGAAATATTGGGAGAATGCTTCCATTGGCTGTATTCCACAGGGAATCGCTGAGAAGGGTATTATTGTTGCCAGTTCGAATCATGGTGCAGTTCAGAATATTGTAGATGAGCTGCCATTATTAGACAAAATAGATAAAGAGTTTCAGGATGAGATTGTCAGTATAGATTATTTTAAAGAGATAGCCAATTCGTTTGTAGAGACAGAATGGGTGGAGAGTGATAAAGGAAAGAAAGAAGTATTAAAAGCTACAAAGAAAGAAGACAAGGATAAATTCTGGGGATTGTTTTCACTTGAGGGCGGCAAAAAAGATAACATGGATTATATCGTTACGGTACTGAAACATGTTGTCCATGAGCTTGAGCAGGAATATGTATCCAACGATAGTATATATTCAGACTTTCTCAACCTGTATCACAAGGTCTGCGCTTATCGAAGCAGTGTTCAGTCTGTTTCACAGGAAATCGCAGAGGTGAAAAAATTACAGATACTGACAGATGAGAAAGTTCGAAATTTTGAAAGTGAGAGAATCGGAAGAAAGACGGAGTCAGAGCAGGCTGTTTTAGAAAACGAAAAAGAAATAGAAAATATTCAGAAGAAAATAGAACAGCTGAAGGAGGATACCAGAGATTTTGTGCTGCAGCTGCAGATGGTTGCCTGTGAAAAAGATGGGATTCTTCAGGGGATAGAGGCATTAAAGCTTCAAAAGCCAGGATTTTTTTCATCACGAAAACGTAAGACAGAGTATGCTGAAAAGAATAAGCAGTATTCGGATCAGCTTCAAATGGCAATTGAGAAAGAGCGGGAACTGCGAACCGGATTGCTTGAAAGAGAAAGACAGGAAAAGAGTTTTCAGATAGAGATCGAAAAACTGATCAATCAATCCAAAGATGATCAGTCTGTATTTGCGGAATGGGAACAAAATCGAAGAACTGAAATTCAGCAGTGGAAGGATAAAATAGAAAGATTTCAGGAGAAACTTTGTGGTTTAAAAATCAATGCACTTAATCTGGATTTGGATTATGAAGCATTACAATTGAGTAATCCATGGTTTGGCATAGAATATAGAAGGCTGCAGTCACAATTATTCATTAAGGCATTGGAGGTCAGAAAGGAATTTTTGTATGCCAATATAAAGAACATAAAGGCAGCCTATATCATCTGGAGTAAACAAAAAGATTATCTGGAGCACAAAAATATCATAGCAGAGGCATGGCATTGGATCAATATGACGATACCGATTATCGGTTCGACATTTGCCAGCTTTTCAAGAATGTGTACGAATATGGGCAAGGAAACGTTGGGGCATTTGTTTATTGACGAAGCCGGGCAGGCACTTCCACAGGCAAGTGTAGGTGCTATTTTCAGAAGCAGACATGTTATGGCAGTGGGAGACCCGGCGCAGATCAAACCAGTGCTTACTCTGGATGCGAATATCCTTAATATGCTTGGAGCATACTATGGTGTTTCGCAGAAATATTTGTCTGAAACAGCATCGACGCAGACGTTGGTAGATGAAGTAAGCCAATATGGATTTTATAAGGATCTGAACCAAGAAAACTGGATCGGAATTCCTTTGTGGGTACACAGAAGGTGCAAATATCCGATGTTTGACATCTCCAATGCTATTTCTTATGGCGGAAATATGGTACAGGGTGATCAAAAGACGGGGGTTGCTGAATGGTATGATATCAAAGGGCGTGCGTCAGATAAATATGTTGCGGAACAGGGAAAATTTTTAAGAGAAAAAATTCAGACAATGATCATGGAAAATCCTGATATTGTAGATGATCCAACGAAAGATATCATATATGTAATCAGCCCTTTTAAAAATGTGGCATATCAATTATCAAGGGAATTAAAGAAAATCGGGTTTACGAGATATGATAAAAAAGGAAAACCTACAAATATTGGAACAGTACATACCTTTCAGGGAAAGGAAGCACCGATTGTATTTTTCGTATTAGGTGCAGACGAAAAATGCGTTGGAGCGGCAAACTGGGCGGTAGGTACGGAAAATCCCAATATCATGAATGTTGCAGCAACACGGGCAAAAAATGAGTTTTATATCATTGGAGATAAAAACCTGTATCTGTCACTTCATAGCAACGTAATAAATGATACATATCAGATAATTGAGAAGTATAAAAGGGGTACTTTTATGCCAGATGCCGTTGAAAAAAATATAGAGTAGGAAGATAGACTGCATTTATAAGAAATACTTAATAATAAAAACAACCTCGCATTATAAGTGGTATGCGGACAGGATAAAAAATTCAGATAAAATGAAAAGTCTATTGACAATTCCTACAATCTTTGCCTATACTTAACAAGTATTAAGAGAACGACTGATCTTATGGCTCATAAGTTCAGCTCATAAGAGACAACCCGTAAATGGGAACACAGGAGGATTATTTATGAAAAAGAAAGTTGTAAGTTTACTTACTGCTATGGCATTGACTGCAATGACTCTTGCAGGATGCGGTTCTTCCACAGCAGCAGACAGCACTGACAGTACAGCAGCAGAGACTACTGATGAGGCAGCTGACACGGAAGCAGATGCAGACAGCACCGCTGCAGTTACCAACGTAAAAGCAGGTTTCATTTTCCTGCATGATGAGAACTCTACTTATGATCTGAACTTCATGAATGCAGCAAAAGAAGCATGTGAGAAGCTTGGCATTGAGTATATGACAAAGACCAATATCCCGGAAGGTCAGGAATGTTATGATGCAGCATGTGAGCTGGCAGATGCAGGATGCAACTTCATCTTCGCAGACAGCTTTGGACATGAGGATTACATCATCGAGGCTGCAAAAGAGTATCCGGAAGTACAGTTCAGCCATGCAACCGGAACTAAGGCTCATACAGAGGGACTTGACAACTTCCACAATGCATTCGCTTCTATTTATGATGGACGTTATCTTGCAGGTATCGCTGCAGGTATGAAATTAAATGAGATGATCGCAAACGGAGATATCACTGAGGATCAGGCAAAGATGGGATATGTAGGAGCCTATACCTATGCAGAGGTTATCTCCGGATATACTTCCTTCTTCCTGGGCGCACGTTCTGTATGCCCGAGCGTAACAATGGACGTTACCTTTACCGGTTCCTGGTATGATGAGACCGCTGAGAAAGAGGGCGCTAACAAACTGATCGAGGACGGATGCGTACTGATCAGCCAGCATGCAGATTCCATGGGAGCTCCGACCGCATGCGAGACCGCAGGTGTACCGAACGTATCCTACAACGGAAGCACCGAAAGCGCTTGCCCGAACACCTTCCTTGTATCTTCCAGAGTAAACTGGGAGCCCTACTTTGAGTATGCAATGAACTGTGTAGCAGATGGAACCCAGATCGACGCTGACTGGACCGGAACACTGGCTACCGGTTCTGTTGAACTGAGCAGCCTTGGAAGCGCAGTAGCAGATGGAACTCAGGAAGCAATCGATGCAGCAACTGCTGAGATTGAAGCTGGTACCTTACATGTATTTGATACCGCTACATTCACCGTTGATGGTGCAGAGATGACCAGTTATGAAGCAGATGTGGATACGGATGCAGATTACACCCCGGATCATGAGGTAGTAAGCGACGGATATTTCCATGAGTCTGAGTACCGTTCCGCTCCGTACTTCAATGTACAGATCGACGGCATCAACCTTCTGGATACCGCATTCTAATTAAAATAAAATGCCTTGCAAAGGGCGGCACAGCGACTATCGCCGCGCCGCCCTTTTTCCGTCATATGGAAGTTGCCATATGAGGGAAAAAGGACGGAACGGTTCTAATATAGAAAGGGGACGAAAGATGGATACCAGAACAGCAGCAGTTTCGTTAAGAAACGTAACGAAGACCTTTGGCGCGGTTGTTGCCAATGAGAAAGTGAATCTGGATATTTATAAGGGAGAGATTCTGGCGCTCCTGGGAGAAAACGGAAGCGGAAAGACAACACTGATGAATATGCTTTCCGGTATTTATTTCCCGGATGAGGGACAGATCTTTATCAATGGAAAAGAAGAGATTATCAAATCACCAAAAGATGCATTAAAGCTGGGCATTGGTATGGTGCATCAGCATTTCAAACTGGTGGATGTACTGTCTGCTACGGAAAATATTGTATTGGGTCTGGAAGGAAAGCTGAATATTAAAGAAGCATCCGGAAAGATTGCACACATCTGTGAAAAATATGGATTTGAAGTGGATCCGAAGCAGAAGATTTATGATATGTCTGTTTCTCAGAAGCAAACCGTGGAGATTGTAAAAGTACTTTACCGCGGTGCGGACATTCTGATTCTGGATGAGCCGACGGCAGTGCTGACCCCTCAGGAGACGGAAAAATTGTTCCGTGTACTTCGTAAAATGAGAGATGATGGAAAAGCGATTGTCATTATCACCCATAAGATGAACGAGGTAAAATCTTTGTCTGACCGTGTGGCAGTCCTGAGAAATGGCCAGTATATTGGTGATATGAAGACCAGCGAGACCAACATTACGGAAATGACCAATATGATGGTCGGACATACGGTAACCCTGAACATTGACCGTCCGGACCCGGTAGATCCGAAACCACGAATCGAGGTGGAGGGTCTGACTGTCCGGAATGAAGAGGGCGTGGTAAAGTTAAAGGATGTCAGCTTTACTGCCAATAGCGGTGAGATTCTTGGCATTGCCGGAATCTCCGGATGCGGACAGAAGGAGCTGCTGGAAGCAATTGCAGGACTTCAGCCGGTAGAGTCCGGAACGATTGCCTATATGGAACCGGATGGCACAAAAGAAATGTTAATTGGAAAAGATCCGTTGAAGATTGCGGAGATGGGTGTTTCCCTTTCGTTTGTTCCGGAAGACCGTCTAGGCATGGGTCTGGTAGGAAATATGGATCTGACCGATAATATGATGCTTCGTTCCTTCCGGAAAGGAAAGACTCCCTTTGTCAACCGCAAACCGGCCAGAGAACTGGCAGAGCATGTGGTAGAGAGTCTGGAAGTGGTAACACCGGGCATTCACACACCGGTTCGCCGTCTTTCCGGTGGTAATGTTCAGAAAGTACTGCTGGGACGCGAGATTGCATCCTCACCGACCGTTCTGCTGACGGCTTATGCAGTGCGTGGTCTGGATATCAACTCCTCCTATACGATTTATGACTTGCTGAATGAGCAGAAGAAAAAGGGCGTGGCTGTTATCTTTGTCGGCGAGGATCTGGATGTGCTGGTAGAACTTTCCGACCGGATCATGGTTCTCTGTGGAGGAGAAGTCAGCGGCATCGTGGATGCCAGAACGACAGATAAAAATGAGGTCGGCATGATGATGACCAGAATGGGAGGCAGTGAAGAACATGAATGAGAAAAAGAAAGAACCGCTTTTCCATATTGTAAAGAGGGATGCCATTCCCTGGTATCAGTCGCTGGGAATCCGGGCAGTGGCCATTGTGCTGGCGCTGATTCTCTGCGCGATAATTACAACCGTAACGACGGGGATTAACCCGATTCAGGTATATCAATCTATTTTTGCAGGAGCATTTGGTTCTGCCAGAAAGACCTGGATTACCTTCCAGAACATTTCCATTCTGCTTCTGATTTCCCTGGCGTTGACTCCGGCATTCAAGATGAAATTCTGGAATATTGGCGGTGAAGGTCAGGTGCTCATCGGTGGTCTGGCATCTGCAGCCTGCATGATCTGTCTGGGGGACAAGCTTCCGAATGCGGCAGTCATCCTCTGCATGGTCGTGGCAAGTATCGCAGCTGGTGCGTTCTGGGGATTTATTCCGGCATTTTTCAAGGCAAAATGGAATACAAATGAGACTCTTTCCACTCTGATGATGAACTATATTGCTACTCAGCTGGTGGCATTTTATACCATTGTATGGGAAGTGCCGAAGGGCTCCGGAAAGATTGGAATTATCAATCAGAATACGAATGTGGGCTGGCTGCCCCAGGCATTCGGTTACAAATACCTCTTAAGCATTCTGGTGGCAGTGCTCATTACGGCATTTATGTATATTTATCTTAACTACAGTAAACATGGCTATGAGATTTCTGTTGTGGGTGAGAGTGAGAACACGGCGAAATACGTTGGCATTAAAGTAGAAAAAGTGATCATGCGGACGGTGGTATTGTCCGGTGCTATCTGCGGACTGGTTGGTCTTCTGCTGGTGGGAGGCATCAATCATACGATAACCACAACCATTGCAGGAGGTCAGGGATTTACGGCAGTTCTGGTATCCTGGATGTCCAAATTCAATCCGCTGACCATGGTATTCTCCAGCTTCCTGATCATTTTCATGAATCGTGGTGCCAGTGAGATTTCCACAAACTTCGGACTGAACCAGTCTTACTCCGATATCCTGACGGGAATTATTCTGTTCTTTATCATCGGCTGTGAATTCTTCATCTCGTATCAGCTGCAGTCACGTAAAAAAGCAGAGAAGAAGGAGGTAAAATAAATCATGTTGAACTTCTTACTTGCGTTTATTCCAAGAGCCATTGTGCAGGGCATTCCGCTGCTGTTCGGAAGTACCGGTGAGATCGTGACCGAGAAATCCGGTAATCTGAATCTGGGAATTCCGGGCGTTATGTATGTGGGAGCCATCTGTGGTGTGATTGGTTCTTTCTTCTATGAACATTCTGTGCCGGATGCGTCTGCCATGAACGGAACCCTCGCCATTCTGATTCCGATGGCATGCTGCATGCTTGGCTCGCTGCTCATGGGAATCTTATACTGTTTCCTGACCGTGACACTGAGAGCAAATCAGAATGTAACAGGACTTGCCATGACTACATTTGGTGTTGGTTTTGGTAACTTCTTTGGCGGTTCGCTGATCAAACTGGTAGACAGCGATGTTCCCTCCATTACCCTGACGGCAACCAGTGGATTTTTCAGCAAGACCCTTCCCTTTGCAGGAAAACTGGGCTGGTTTGGAAAATTGTTCCTGTCCTACGGCTTCCTGGCATATCTGGCAGTGCTCATTGCGCTGGTAGCATCCTATATTCTGCATCACACCCGTGTGGGCCTTCAGCTTCGTGCAGTCGGCGAGAACCCGAGTACTGCAGATGCAGCAGGTATTAACGTGGCAAAATATAAATACATCGCAACCTGTGTCGGATGTATGATCGCAGGATTTGGCGGTCTCTACTATGTTATGGACTATGCCTGCGGCGTATGGTCCAACGATGCCTTCGGTGACAGAGGCTGGCTGGCTATCGCCCTTGTAATCTTCACCATCTGGCGTCCGAATATCAGCATTCTGGCATCCTTCCTGTTTGGAGGACTGTATATCCTGTATCTCTATATTCCGACCGGAATGGACCATATGGAGTTCCAGGAGTTATATAAAATGATTCCGTATGTGGTAACTCTGGTGGTACTGGTAGTGACCAGCATCCGCAGTAAGAGAGAGAGTCAGCCGCCTGCAAGTCTGGGCCTGGCCTACTTCAGGGAAGAACGATAGAGATAGAAAATGTAACCCCGCGGTCCGATGGTATGGACCGCGGGGATTTTCTGTTGCAGTATTAATGATTTTCAGGGGTCAGCTGCTCCAGGTTTTCTTCGATGATTTCCAGCGTCCTGAAAAATCCATTTCGATCGTTCTCATTTGTGTTTTTAAGAAGAACGGTTTCAAAATCCTGTTGAAGCTTTCTGCCTTTTTCGATAATGGGAAGTGCTTGTTCCGTACATTGAAGTTCGATTTTTCGTCGGTCTCCTTCTATACTGTTTCTGGTCAGATATCCTTCTTTTACCAGTTTATCTACATTGACAGAGACCAGATTGGCTTTGATTTTCCGGATTTCCACGATGTCGCTGGCTGTTTTGCATTCCGGATTGTTGCCAAGAAACATAAGAATATCAAAGGCTGTTTGCGGCATATGAATCTCTTTACATAAAGATTTGCAATAATCATTGTATGCCAATCGTATTTTTCTTGCAAATTCCAGACGTACATTCATGGTTTTTACCTCACTCCCGGATAATTCAAAAATGAACTGTTCATATTTGAGTAGCGTAGCATGAATCAAAGAATGTGTCAACGGGAATGTATTCATAGAAAACAAATTGACTCACTGGGGGATTTTAGAATATAATTTCGATAACATAAGAATAAGGTGATACGATCATGGGAATGCATTACTATATGGCCCCGTTGGAGGCCATTACCACTTATACCTACCGACAGGCTCATGCAAAAGTATACGGACCTCTTGATAAATATTTTATCCCGTTTCTGGAAACTCATGAGAAGCGGGATTTTAAGACAAGAGAGCTGCAGGAAATCCTGCCGGAACATAATGAAGGAATTTATGTGGTACCGCAGATTCTGACCAACAAGGCAGATGGATTTATCCGCCTCGGAAAAGCATTGAAAGACTATGGATATCAGGAGATCAATTTAAACCTTGGATGTCCGTCCAAAACGGTGGTGACCAAAGGAAAAGGTTCCGGATTTCTGGCATTTCCGGAAGAGCTGGACTGTTTCCTGGACAACATCTTTGAGGCACTGGGTTCAGAACTGAAATTATCCGTAAAAACCAGAATCGGGAAGGAAAAGCCGGAAGAATTTCCGAGACTTCTGGAAATTTTCAACCGTTATCCTCTGGAAGAATTGATCATTCATCCAAGAGTACAGACCGATGGGTACAAGAATTACCCCAGAATGGAAATGTATGATCTGGCGGCAAAGGAGAGCAAAAATCCTATATGCTATAACGGTGATTTGTTCAATCAGGAGAAGCTGGAGAAATTTCAGAAAGAGCGGCCGGATACAGATTGTTTGATGATTGGCAGGGGATTTCTCATGAATCCGGGACTTCTCCATCCGGAAACCGGACGGAAAGAATTCTGGGAGTTTCACGATCTGGTCTATCACGGCTATCTGGAACGGGATCTGGGTGGTTACCGGAACGTGCTATTTAAAATGAAAGAGTTGTGGCTCTATCAGGTGAAACTGTTCCCGGAAGTGAAGGGACTGGAGAAGAAGATCAAAAAACTGCAGACGCAGCAGGAGTATGAGCAGCTGATGGGAAAGCTGCAGACAGTTTCATAAATCCTTTCGTTGTCAACCGTATGAGAATATTGTATAATAAAAACAATCACAGCAAACGGAGGAAAAATGCATGACAGGAATGAACTCTGCAGTGATCTGGCTTGTGCTGGTGATCGTATTGCTGGCCATTGAGATTGCGACGTTGGGCCTGACGACAGTCTGGTTCGCAGGCGGGGCGGCAGCAGCATTTATCTCTACCTTTTTTGGTGCGAGTATGGGAGTCCAGACAGGAATTTTTCTGGTACTGTCACTGATTTTACTGTTGGTTACAAGACCGGCAGCCATGCGCTTTATGAAAAAGGGACAGGTAAAAACCAATGCGGACAGTTTGATCGGCAGAACAGCCGTAGCAACGAAGGAGATCAATAATCTGGCGCAGACCGGAGAAGTTGACATTGCCGATATCAGCTGGACAGCAAGAAGCGAGGATGATTTGAAGATTATCCCGGCAGGCAGCAAAGTAAAGATCTGTGCCATCGAAGGCGTGAAGCTTATCGTGGAGGAGATAAAGGAGGAAATAAAATGATTTTAGTAGGCGTACTGATTCTGGTGATTCTGATCATTCTGGCATCCTGTGTGAAAGTGGTACCGCAGGCTACCGCACTTGTTATGGAACGTCTGGGTGCGTATAACGGAACCTGGCCGGTAGGTATCCATTTCAAGGTGCCGATCATTGATCGTGTGGCAAAGAAAGTGACCCTGAAAGAGCAGGTAGTGGATTTCGCGCCGCAGCCGGTAATTACGAAAGATAATGTAACCATGAGAATTGATACGGTTGTGTTTTTCCAGATTACGGATCCGAAGCTTTTCGCTTATGGTGTAGAGAATCCGATCATGGCTATCGAGAACCTGACCGCTACCACCCTTAGAAATATCATTGGAGATCTGGAACTTGACCAGACCCTGACTTCCCGTGAGACCATCAACACCAAGATGCGTGCTTCCCTGGATGTGGCAACAGATCCGTGGGGCATCAAAGTGAACCGTGTGGAACTGAAGAACATCATTCCTCCGGCTGCCATTCAGGATGCCATGGAGAAGCAGATGAAGGCAGAACGTGAACGTCGTGAGGCAATTCTGAAGGCAGAAGGTGAGAAGAAGTCCACTATTCTGGTGGCAGAAGGTCATAAGGAGTCTGCGATTCTGGATGCAGAGGCTGAGAAACAGGCAGCAATCTTGAGAGCAGAAGCAGAGAAAGAGAAGATGATCAAGGAAGCAGAAGGTCAGGCAGCAGCCATCCTGAAAGTACAGCAGGCAAATGCAGACGGTCTTCGTTTCCTGAAAGAAGTAGGAGTAGATGAAGCAGTGATCCAGCTGAAGAGCCTGGAGGCATTTGCAAAGGCAGCCGACGGACAGGCAACCAAGATCATTATTCCGTCCGAGATTCAGAAGCTTGCCGGACTGGTAAGTTCCGTTACAGAAGTAGCGAAAGAGAAGTAATTCGCATTGCAGAAACACATTTCGGGCTGACGCAGCATGTTGCGCCAGCCTGTTTGCATGAAAGCACATACATACAAAAGGAGACACCACCATGGATTTAAAAGGAAGAAATTTTTTGAAACTGCTTGATTATACACCGGAAGAGATGACTTATCTTCTGGATCTGGCTGCAGAGCTGAAAGACAAGAAGAAAAAAGGGATTCCGGTAGACACTTTAAGGGGTAAAAACGTCGCACTGATTTTTGAAAAAACCAGTACCAGAACCCGCTGCTCTTTTGAAGTGGCTGCCCATGACCTGGGTATGGGAACGACTTACCTTGATCCCACCGGTTCTCAGATCGGTAAGAAGGAGAGCATTGCAGATACGGCCCGTGTGCTGGGAAGAATGTATGAGGGTATCGAATACCGCGGATATGGTCAGGAGATCGTGGAAGAGTTGGCAAAATATGCAGGGGTTCCGGTATGGAACGGTTTGACCAACGAGTTCCATCCGACCCAGATTCTGGCAGATATGCTGACCATTCGTGAGCATTTCGGAAATCTGGATGTGAAAGTCGTTTACATGGGTGATGCCCGTTACAATATGGGTAATTCCTGGATGGTAGGATGTGCGAAGATGGGTATGGACTTTACTGCATGCGCGCCGAAGAAATACTGGCCGTCCCAGGAGCTGATCGATCAGTGCCAGGAAATCGCAAAAGAGACCGGCGCAAAGATCACGCTGGAAGAGGATGTACAGAAGGCAACTAAGAACGCAGATGTCATTTATACAGACGTATGGGTATCCATGGGTGAGCCGAATGAAGTATGGGCAGAGCGTATCCATGACCTTCTTCCCTATCAGGTAAATAAAGCAGTGATGGAAAATGCAGGAGAGCAGGCAATCTTCATGCACTGTCTGCCGGCGTTCCATGATCTGGGAACCAAGATCGGCAAACAGATCAGCGAGAAATTTAATCTGGATGCCATGGAAGTAACCGACGAAGTATTTGAGTCATCCCAGTCTGTTGTATTTGATGAGGCTGAGAACCGTATGCATACCATCAAAGCTGTGATGGCAGCAACGCTGGGAGCATAAAAAGCCGGAGGAATCATGAAAGGTTTTCTAGAAAAATATAGAAATATATCTGTGTGGCTGAGTCTCTTCATTCTGGCCATGTGGTTTGTCGGAGCATCTGATCAGGAGAACCGGATGCCGTGCATGCTGCTGGCATTTCTGGCAGGAGCCGGTATTTTCGGCTCAGGTGCTGCCCGGGAGTGGACGATGGACAACCGGCTGGGAAGCCTTATCTATGCTGTACTGACCGGGTTTATGTGGGCAGCAGTCGTACTGGCCGGCCTTAGTATGGGGGGAATATTATGAAAGCAGAATTATTGAAGATCCTGCGGGAGGCAGAAGATTATGTGTCCGGACAGCAGCTTTGTGATCATTTTGGCGTGTCACGGACGGCTGTCTGGAAAGTAATCCGCCAGCTGCAGGAAGAAGGCTATCAGATAGAAGCCGTGAAGAACAGAGGTTATCTGCTGAAAAAAGATGCCGTGCCGGATGTGATGACAGTTCCGGAAATTATAAGCCGTCTGCATTCCAGATGGATGGGAAGAAACTGTATCTTTCTGGAGACAGTGGATTCCACGAATAATTATCTGAAACGTGCAGCAGAAGATGGTGCAGTAAATGGAACATTGGCGGTGGCGGAAGAACAGACCGGTGGCAAGGGCCGTCGTGGCCGTTCCTGGGAGACACCTAAGGGAACCAATATTGCCATGACGATCCTGCTTCGCCCGGAGATCCGTCCGGAACATGCTTCACGCCTGACCCTTCTTATGGCAATGGCAGTAGTCCGCGGGATTCAGAAGGAGACAGGCCTTCAGGCAGGAATTAAATGGCCAAATGATGTGGTTGTGGATGGTCATAAGGTCTGTGGAATCCTGACGGAGATGAATACGGAAGTAGATTACATCAATTATGTGGTTATCGGTACCGGTATCAATGTCAATCAGACAGAGTTTCCGGAGGAGATCCGTGAGATTGCAGGTTCACTGAAACTGTCGGCAGGACATCCGGTGGCAAGAGCCGGACTGATTGCTTCGATTATGGAAGAACTGGAAGACCTTTATGAAGTATTTTTGAAGACGGAAGATCTGTCTGCGCTGAAGGATGAGTATAATAGAAACTGTGTCACCTGCGGTCATGAGATCCGTGTGCTGGAACCGGGACATGAATACACCGGAACGACTGACGGCATCAATGATCTGGGTGAGTTAGTTGTGAAAAAAGCGGACGGTGAAACGGTCTGCGTCTACGCAGGAGAAGTGTCCGTGCGTGGATTGTATGGATATGTATAGGAGAAATAACAGATGTATCAGGACAGAGTAGTGCTCTGCGGAGCAAGTTCCTACGAGAAAAAATATTATCTGAATGAAGATTTTAAGGCACTTCCGCAGCAGATTCAGGACGAACTGAAGATTATGTGTGTGCTGTTCACAGAAGATATTGGCGGTGTGCTGACCTTGGTTTTTGATGAGGAGGGAAATCTTCTGCTGGAAGTATCTGCAAATGAAGAAGATCTGCTTTATGATGATATCGGAAGTGAACTGAAGATCCGGCAGATCAGGAAAGAGAAGGCGGAGCTGTTACAGTCACTGGAACTGTACTATAAAGTGTTCTTCCTTGGTGAGGATGTGGAAGAATGATACAGACATTGAAGATCGGAGATGTAAGTCTGAAAAATAATCTGATCCTCGCTCCAATGGCAGGTGTTACGGACCTGCCATTTCGTCTTTTGTGCAAAGAACAGGGAGCGGGGCTTCTCTGTATGGAGATGGTCAGTGCGAAGGCAATTTATTTTAATAACAAGAATACAGAAGAACTGCTTACCATTGATGACCGGGAGCCGCCAGTGTCACTTCAGCTGTTTGGTTCCGATCCGGATATCATCAGTGAGATGGCGAAAAAGATAGAGAACCGCCCATTTTCCATTCTGGATATCAATATGGGATGTCCAGTGCCGAAAGTAGCTGGCAACGGCGAAGGTTCCGCCCTTATGAAAAATCCGAAGCTGGTGGAAGAGATCGTCAGTAAGACCGCAAAAGCCATCAAAAAACCGGTAACCGTAAAGATTCGAAAAGGATTTGACGATGAGCATATCAATGCGGTGGAGATTGCAAGAATTGCGGAAAGCGCAGGAGCAGCAGCGGTAGCGGTGCATGGCCGGACCAGAGAGCAGTACTACAGTGGAAAAGCGGACTGGGACATTATCCGCCAGGTAAAAGAAGCGGTGAAGATTCCGGTCATTGGAAATGGAGATGTGACTTCTCCGGAGGCTGCAAGGCAGCTTATGGAGACGACTGGCTGCGACGGCATCATGATTGGTCGGGGCGCACAGGGTAATCCGTGGATTTTCCGGCAGATTCTGCACTGGATGGAGACTGGGGAAGAAGAACCAAAGCCAGATCTGGAAGAAGTGAAAGCGATGATTCTACGGCATGCGAGGATGCTGGTGGAATATAAAGGTGTATATACCGGAATCCGGGAGATGAGAAAACATGTGGCCTGGTATACAGCCGGATATCCTAATTCGGCGAAACTCCGGGCGCGGGTTAATGAGATCGAAAGTCTGGAAGCTCTGGAGCATTTAATTCAGGGGCTGTGACATATAGTTTATAGAAACAATATGCCGGAAGTGCCTTTAGATGCGATGGTGGATTTGGTTTCGCAGATGGTTGAAGAATCAGAAGCAGATGGAAGCATTACCCGAGAAGAAAGCGGAGGAGCAGAAGAGTTTCTTCCTATATATGAGGATGACTCCGGAAATACTGACCAGAATGCGAAGAGAACGGGGAATTCCCCTGAAGAAGCTGGAACTGGTTCTGATCGATAACGAAAACGAACCAGTCTGGCAGGTGCAGGCAATTCTGGAAAAACTGGTTCCAGGATTGAATGTGCTGTATCTGGTAACAGAGCGGGAAGAACAGTTTGAGGAACAGGCAGAAGAACTGTTCGACAGTCGGGGACTGATTGTAGCAATGAAGAAGCCAGGAGCAGAAAAACCCTCAGGGAACTTGATTCTGGACCTTCATGACTGGGAAATGCACCTTGACATTATTTCTTAGGTACGATAAAATAACTTGACTCAATAGATTTATTGAATAGATTGGAAGGTGTTAAACATGGCGGATAAAAAAAATATTATGACCTATGCAGGTCTTAAAAAACTGCAGGATGAGCTGCAGGACTTGAAAGTAAACCAGAGACGTGAGATCGCTCAGAAGATCAAAGAGGCAAGAGAGCAGGGAGACCTTTCTGAGAATGCTGAGTACGATGCAGCAAAAGATGAGCAGAGAGACATCGAGGCACGTATTGAGCAGATCGAGCAGATTCTGAAAAATGCAGAGGTCGTTGATGAAGACGAAGTCGACCTTGACGTGGTTAATATCGGATGCCTGGTACGCGTCCTTGATATTGAATATAACGAAGAAGAGGAATACAAACTGGTGGGCTCTTCCGAGGCCAGCAGTCTTCAGAATAAAATCTCCAACGAGTCCCCGTTTGGTAAAGCACTGATCGGAGCAAAAGTAGGAGACGTCGTGGAAGTAGAAGCACCGGCTGGTGTTGTAAAATATAAAGTGCTCAGCATTCACAGAGCAAACTAAGGAGAGAGAAAGTGGCAGGAAATAATAACACACAGGATCTTGGACAGCTGTTAAAGGTTCGCCGCGAGAAGCTGGCTGACCTCCAGAATGCAGGCAAAGATCCGTTCCAGATTACAAAATACAACCAGACCCATCATTCTTCAGATGTAAAAGCTCTTTACGAAGAGCATGAGGCAAAGATTCTCGCAGGAAGAGCACCGCTGAACACTGATGGAATGGATGAGGTACAGGCAAAAGACGCACAGAATGCGGATTATAATGAGAGAAGAGCGATCATGGACGCACAGCCGATCCATGTATCCATCGCCGGACGTATGATGTTCAAGCGTGTGATGGGAAAAGCGTCCTTCTGTAACATCCGTGACCTGAAAGGAACCATTCAGGTTTATGTGGCAAGAGACGCCATCGGAGAAGAGAGCTACGCAGATTTTAAGAAATCTGATATTGGTGATATCTATGGTGTGGAAGGCTATGCATTCCGTACCAAGACCGGTGAGGTTTCCATTCATGCAGAGAAGATGACGCTTCTGAGCAAGAGTCTTCAGATTCTTCCGGAGAAATATCATGGAATTACCGATACGGATATGCGTTATCGTCAGAGATATGTAGATCTGATTATGAACGAGGATGTAAAAAATACCTTCATCAAACGTTCCCAGATCATTAAAGAGATCCGTAACTTCCTGGCAGGAAGAGATTTCATGGAAGTAGAGACTCCAACCCTGGTTTCCAATGCAGGTGGAGCAGCAGCACGCCCGTTTGAGACTCATTACAATGCACTGAATGAGGATGTAAAGCTCCGTATTTCCCTTGAGCTTTATCTGAAGAGACTGATTGTAGGCGGACTTGAGAGAGTCTTCGAGATCGGTCGTGTATATCGTAACGAAGGTGTAGACACCCGTCATAATCCGGAATTTACTCTGATGGAGCTGTATCAGGCCTATACGGACTATGAAGGCATGATGGAACTGACAGAGAGCATGTTCCGTTATCTGGCTGAGAAAGTCTGCGGAAGCACCAAGTTTACTTATAATGGAATTGAGATCGACTTTGGCAAGCCCTTTGAGCGTCTTACCATGAACGATGCGATTAAGAAATATGCAGGCATTGATTTTGATGCCGTTGAGACCGATGAGGAAGCTAAGAGACTGGCAGATGAGCGTCACATCGAATATGAGGAGCGTCATACAAAGGGTGACATCATTAACCTGTTCTTCGAGGAGTACTGTGAGAAAGAGCTGATTCAGCCGACCTTTATCATGGATCATCCGCTGTCTATCTCTCCGCTGACCAAGAAGAAACCGTCCGACCCGAATAAAGTAGAGCGTTTCGAGCTGTTCATTAATACATGGGAGATGTGTAATGCATATTCTGAGCTGAATGACCCGATTGATCAGAGAGAGCGTTTCGCCCAGCAGGATGCAAATGCGGAAGCAGGTGATGACGAGGCGCAGCATACAGATGAAGATTTCCTGAATGCACTGGAGATCGGTATGCCTCCGACAGGTGGTATCGGATACGGTATTGACCGTCTGGTTATGCTTCTGACTGACAGTCCGGCTATCCGTGACGTACTGCTCTTCCCGACAATGAAGACCCTGGACCCAAAGAAGGCTGAAAACAAAGCCGAAAAAGCAGCGGTAAATGGTTCTGCAGAGGATGCAACCGTGTCCGCGCCAAGCGTACAGATTGATCTTTCCAAGGTGAAAATCGAGCCGTTGTTTGCAGATGATGTAGACTTTGAGACATTCAGCAAGTCTGATTTCAGAGTGGTTAAGATCGAAGCCTGTGAGGCAGTGCCGAAGTCCAAGAAGCTCCTGAAATTCACACTGAATGACGGAACAGACCGGAAACGCACCATTTTAAGCGGTATTCACGAGTATTACGAGCCGGAAGAGCTGGTTGGTAAGACCTGTGTGGCAATCACAAACCTGCCGCCGAGAAAGATGATGGGTATTGATTCCGAGGGTATGCTGATTTCCGCAGTGTACGAGTATGACGGACGGGAAGGCTTAAATCTTTTGATGCTGGATGACAGTATTCCGGCAGGAGCAAAGCTGTACTAAAGAGGTCATTTACTACAAAAAATCGCGTTACTACAACTTTTCTACAACTTTTGCGCGAGACCCTACGAAACCGGATGAAGCAATATGAAAGGCGGATCTGCTTATAAAATGCAGATTCGCCTTTCTTTTTACATCAGCTTCATGTTCACACTAATGTTTTTTGCCTTCTCCTGCATATTCTCTTGTGTAATATGGGTGTAGATGTCCATTGTAGTAGAGAAATCGGCATGCCCCATGACTTGCTGAATGAATTTAACATCGTTGGTGCTTTCGCAGAGCCGGGTACAGAAGGTGTGCCGCAAGTTGTGAACACTAAAATGAGGGAGCAGATCCGGTTCACGGTCTTCCAGTTCAGCCTGATCCATTTCCTCCATGTTGTAAGTTACGCTGATTCTCTCAATCGCCCGATTGATATTGTGGGCGCTCATGAATGAGCCGGTTCGGTTGCGGAAAACAAAACCGTGAACTCCTCCTAACACCAGTTGATCGTCTGGATACAATGCGTCGATGGTTTCAATCTGGAGGCGAAGCTGCTCGGCCACCTCTGGATAGAGGATAGGGATAATTCGTGTACCGCTCTCAGTTTTGGGAGTGGTAATGTGAAATCCGGCTTTTCCGTCAATGACCCGGTAGATTAAGTTGTGGTTGACCGAGATTGTGTTTTCGCTCAAGTTAATATCGCTTTTGGTAATGCCGGTACATTCTGCTACACGCATTCCTGTTCCAAGGAGCACAGTCATGATGGGGAGCCAATGGCTGTATGTAGGGGACTTGGCAATAAAACGCAGGAAATTCTGCTGTTGCGTTTTAGTGAGTGCGATCCGCCGTTTAGGCTTTGGAGCGCTGCCATCCGTCTTGAGCTTGCGGTAAATGCCCTTGCTGGGATTTTTGCGGATGTAATCGTCGTCCACGGCCATTTCAAGCGTAGGGTGAACAATGGTGTTGATGCTCTCCAGTGAGTTGATAGCAAAGCCGTGTTTCAGCAGTTTGGTATAAAACGCGAGAATATCACTTCTGTGGATTTGTGGCAGAGGCATGTTAGCGAAAGGCTCTTCTTTCACATAGAAGTCCCACAGGTAAAGATAATTTGCTCTGGTAGAGGGCTTCAGTTTGATGTTGTTATTCATGTAGACCTTGAACATATCATTCAGGGTAAGCTTCATGGCTTCCTGAGTACGGATGCCATCATCCTTATCTTTGTTGATCTGCTTTTCTTTGACACGAAGACTTGCGAGATCGGAGTCGTAAAGATATTTCTTTTTAGTGCCTAATTTGTAGACATACATATAGCTGCCATCTGCCCGTTGTGTTTCTCCAGGCCGAAGATTTCGTCCTTTGTTGTCTTTTCTCACTTTTGCCATTACTGGTACCTCCTGATTATAAAAGTGTAGTGCGCCTTACTGGCATGGTTATTTAGCCGGAAATATCATAAAGATATTCTTTGATACGCTGGACACTCCATAGGACACGGGTGTTCATGGTAATGCGTGCATTGGCAAGATCCCCAATCTGTACTGCAGTGTGCCTTCCACAGCACAACAGTTTGCAAAGGGTATCGGTATCAACAGCCAAGCACTGCTCCGGCGGTAGGTCATTCGGTTTTCTTTTCTCCATAATCGTCCTCCTTTTTTCGATTACAATGATCCCTTACGATTTGTAGAAGAAGGTTTTCAACAAAAACAATGAAAACGGTCTTGAGGTCAGGAGGTATTGAAATAACAAAAGAACTCTAATGGGGCCATTTCCTACGCCAGAACGGTTCTGCCGTGTATTTCAGGCTGCTGCTGTGCAGCACTTCGATTATGGGCGCGCTTCTGTGGTCATCGCACACTGTCCAGAATTCCTGTATAACTCCCCATAGAGGTTATGAACTTGTCAAGGTACTAAAAGAGTGTAGGGATCATCCGGTATTACCAAATGATCCGATACATCCTATAAATAGGCAGGGAAGAAAGAACTTCTGCAAAGAGGAAAGAAAATTTAAAGAAAATCCAAAAATCAATATATAGAATATTTGAATTGACAAGCACTATATATTGTGTTAGAATTGCAATGTAATTGATTTTTGTGCGTTGCCCGTCAGGGTACACAGGCTTTAGGGCTTGTGTTGCGGAGTAATGACTGCATTGCACACGCTGTTAATTTTGTACTTGTGTCAGTAGTATCACTGCGCCTTTTCAGGCCGGTATATTGCTGGCTTTTTTTATTTTATGGGATTTACCCACCATTGCGAGAATGACATCGGTTCATAGGCAACTATGGGCGCCAGGCTTTATGCCGTCTGTCATTCTCGCTTTTTTATTGCCTGTAAGCCTGAAAGGGCTTTAAGGATAAATCAAAACTGAGAAAGGCAGGTCATGTACATGAATGTGAAGCAGAAAAGAAAGCAGAATGGTCGGCGGGTCAAGCCGGCACATTCCACGGACTGGAAGATGAAGAGACAGGCAGTATCTTCGCTCCGGCCCCGAAATGTTGCACCAATGGCGAGGGCAGTTATTTTGCCCCGAAGATCACGAAGGGGGATTTGATATGTCCGGCAGCAATAGTGCTGAACGAAAGCGGCATGAACCGCTGGTGCTGGTAGAAACGGCAGATATTTCAGAAGAAGACTGGCTGGATTACCGGCGCCGTGGAATCGGCGGCAGCGATGTATCGGCGATCTTTGGCACTTCTCCATTCCGGACAGCCAGGGATCTGTACTACGACAAACTGAACATAGCGTCAGTGGAAGATGATGAGGGCAACTGGGTTGCCATGGAAATGGGGCATTTGCTGGAGCCTCTGGTAGCAAAGATATTCGAGCGGAAAACCGGATATCGGGTCTACCAAATCAAAAAGATGTTCCAGCACCCACAGTATCCTTGGATGCTGGCTGATGTGGACTACTTTGTGGAACTGCCGGATGGCACCACAGCGATCCTTGAGATCAAGACCACAAACTATAATGCCAGAGATAACTGGTGGATGAATGGGAAGGAGACTGTTCCAGTCTACTATGAATCTCAGGGGCGTCATTATATGGCAGTAACGGATCTTGACCGATGTTTCTTTTGCTGCCTGTATGGTAACAACGAGGAGGAAGTTATTATCCGGGAGGTCAAGCGTGATTTCGAGTATGAGGCTGAGATGGTCTTTTTGGAGCAGTATTTCTGGGAAAACCATGTGCAGCGCCATGTGCCGCCGCCCTATACAGAAAGTGGGGCCTTGATTATTGAGAGCGCACGCAAACACTTTGGCCCGGCAGATAAAAATGCCCCGGCCGTTGCACTCGACCTGGATATGACTGCAAAACTCATGCAGTATTTGCGGCTTCTGGATGAAAAGAAAAATGCAGAGGTGTACTCCAAAGAAATCGACAAGGATATTCAGCGTCTGAAGGCGCTGTTGATTGCGGAAATGGGTACCAGCTGTACTGCAGTCTGTGAGCAGGAGGGAGTGAACTATACGGTTACCTATACCCCTGTTCGCAAGTCCATCATCGACAAGGATAACCTGCTTCGGTTGAAACTGGAGCATCCGGATATTTACGAACAGTTTGTTACAGTATCCGAATCCAGACGGTTCAGTGTTAGAGCCTCGATTATGGAGGCCGCTTAGTGAGGTGAAAAAGGATGAATTGTATTGGTACCTACGACGGGACGATTTTTTATAATCCTGCCAATAAGTTTTGTATCGTCAGTGTAAAAACCGCAGACCAGAGCGTGCCAGCTGAGGCCAGGTCAAACAGGCGGTACAAAGACCATTTGATCCGCTTTACAGCTGTGGGGTATGAGATTCCACGGACAGATGCGGTAGAGTTGGAACTGGATGGGGAATGGGCAAAAGGCAAGTATGGTGTCCAGCTCCAGGTGGAGCAGTGGCGTGAAATTGTGCCCAGAACAAAAAACGGCGTAGAGGGCTATCTTGCCTCCGGGCTTATCAAAGGGATTGGTCCCAAAACCGCCGCAGACATTGTGGAGCGGTTCGGTGTGGACACACTGGATATTCTGGAACACCAGCCGGAGCGGCTGTTGGAGATCCGGGGCATTACGGAAAATAAATTGGAGGACATCAAAGCTTCTTATGCAGAAAACCGTATGCTCCAAGGAATTATGACCTTGCTGGCACCGTTTAAGATTACTCCCAAGACGGCATTGAAAATATATCAATATTTCGGCCCGACCAGCGTAGAGATTTTGGAAAAGAGCCCATTTGAGCTTTGCCAGATCTCCGGCTTTGGATTTCGGCGGGTAGATGCAATCGTACAAAAGAGCGGGGGCAATCTCCATGACCCTATGCGTATCAAAGGGGCTGTCTTTTGTGCGCTGGATGAGGGCAAGAGTAAACGAGGCCATCTGTACATCAGTTCTGAAGAACTGGAGAAATCAGCGCTGAAACTGCTCAATGAGAAGATACCTGTACCGGAGCTTCGCCTGCATCAGCAGGAAGTCAGGGATATGATGCAGGAAATGATCCTGAATGGAGCAATCGTTTCCGTGAAGGATAATATCTATCTTCCCAGAGTGTTTGCCCAAGAGGACGAAACGGCGCGCCGGATCGCCCAGCGTCTGGTCGCCCAGATGCCAGTAGAGCATATTGCGCCGGTACTGGAACAGGTCAAGGTTGAAATGGGACTGCGCTTGTCTGCACAGCAGGAGGCTGCGGTCTATGCAGCATTTAGGCATGGCTTGTCAGTGATTACGGGTTCTCCTGGTACTGGTAAAACAACAGTGCTGCGGACGATACTTGAGGTTTACCGGCGGCTGTACCCTGATGGCAAAATTGCTCTTATGGCACCTACCGGTCGGGCAAGCCGCAGGATGTCGGAGAGTACCGGCTTTGAGGATGCCCGAACATTACACAGTGGTCTGGGACTGACCAGTGAAGAGGATGAGGGTAGCCGGAACAGAAAGTCAGAGCCACTGTCGGCCGATTTAATCATTGTGGATGAGTTTTCCATGGTGGATATGTGGCTTGCTGAGAAATTTTTTGAACGCATGAAGATAAATGCCAGAATCGTGCTGGTAGGCGACCCAGATCAGCTTCCGAGCGTAGGAGCCGGAAATGTGTTTCGTGAAATCATCGAAACCAAAATCGTCCCAGTAACGGTGCTGGATCAGATTTTCCGTCAGTCGAAGGATAGTCTGATTGCCTATAATGCCAAATTTATCAACGAGGGCAATACCAAACTGTTTTACGGACCGGACTTTGTTTTCGTGTCTGGTGATAGTCAGGAAGACACCGCTGAAAAGATTACAGAACGGTATTGTTTGGAGATACAGGAGAGTGGCATTGAGAATGTGCAGATTCTTTCACCTTTCCGTTCAGAAGGCGCCGCGTCGTCGGAACAGCTGAATGAGACCATTCGTGAATTGGTCAACCCATTCCGCTCTGCGGAGGAGGAAATCAAGTTTGGCCCCAAGATATTCCGGATCAATGACCGCATCATGCAGACCAAGAACACAGAAAAGGTATCTAATGGTGATTTGGGTTTCATCCGGTATATTAAGGACACTGACCAGGGCAAAAAGATCGGCATGGATTTTGGTGCTGGCAGGACGCTGGAATATGGCGTAGATGATTTGAGCAATGTGGATCTGGCTTATGCTACTACGATCCACAAGGCTATGGGCTCTGAGTATGAAACAGTCATTATGCCGCTGCTCAAAGCGCACACTATCATGATGTATCGTAATCTGCTCTACACTGGAATCACGCGCGCTAAAAAGCGGGTGGTGCTGATTGGGCAGAAACAGGTATTGTTTATGGCAATCCATCGTAATGAGATTGGAAAGCGAAATACGCTGCTGGGTATGCGTATCCAGATGTATTTCAAAGCCTACGCAAAGAAAGCCGGTATCCCCATTCCAGCTGCATTGGAAGAACAATTGAAGAACGCAAGTTAAAAAAGAGAGGTCAGATGCAGAAATAGCACTTGGCGTCTCCTATTTTTATGTCAGAAAGGAGTTTCCAACATGAACGAAAAAAGTAATCCGATGCCTATGATGTACAAAACAATTCCGGCAGTGGCAGAACTGAACAAGGTGCCGGGCTTTGACCCGCTCAAATTTCTGCGCCATAAGGTGTCCAGAAAGACAAATGAGGAAATGCTGCAGTTGGAATTGCCTTATCAGAAACTGTGGTTCCGTCTGCGCCACCCCCAGGGCCGCATGAAACTGACTACCCTGCGGATCACGGAACAGCTTGCGATTATGGAGGCCAGAGTCTATCTGGACCGCAGTGATGCAGAGCCCATTAGCAGTTACATCTCGCAGCACAGTGCGGAAGAAGGTACCGACTATGTGCAGGCTGCCCAGGATGAGGCATTGAGTGCTGCGCTGTCGGATGCCGGTTTTGGTCTGCAGTTTGCCGATGTTGCTGTTGACAGTACGGGCAAGGTGTTTGGAAGCAGTATTCCGCTTTCCGGGACAGCTCATATCCAGCAACCGATGCCAAATGCGGCGCAGAGGCCCGTAGAAGCCCCTGGAGCGGCGCTGCGGCAATCTGGTGGGGAAGTTCATGCCCAGCTGGAGAGAACGCCTCAGAACGCCGTAGAGCGCCGTAATGCGCCTGCTCGTCCGGCGCCTATTCAGAAACCTGCGGCAAAGCCGGTTCAGAATGAACAGTCCCCGGTTTCTCCGGTACAGCCCACTGTCCAGCAGATGGCTGCAGAAGAGAAGGAGAATATGGATACACTGCCTGCCGGCAAGGTAGAGGAGAATGCTCCCAATATGGAGCTGCCGGTACCGAGCCGCGAGGTTACATTGGATAGCAGTCCAAAACAGGATGATGCGTCTGAGCAGCCGGCCGCCTCCGTATTCCAATCGGATGAACCGGAAGAACTGCCTGTGGCGCCTGTTGTCCAACAGGAAGCACCCGATCAGCCTGTGGCGCCTTCTTATACGGAGAGCACTCCGGTAGAAGACATCTTGAAGGTAATGACCTTTGAAGAAGCGCAGAATGTGGTGGTGGATAGCGGTCTGAGCAAAGGAAAGACCATGGCAACAGTTGCCAAGGAGCGTCCGGTGAGTCTGAAATTCTACCTCACCCCAGGCAACAAGAGCACCAACAATATCGTTCGTGCTGCGGCGCAGATCATGCTCGATGGTATGGCCGCACAGAAAGCCGGATGATAAGCAGCCCCATCTATGGGGCCAAGAAGGGAGGGAGAACAGATGGACTCATATCCAGGAGATTTTCCGTTCGGTATTATGGATGTAGTGGAACTTCTACATCTACGAATCAGACGCCGACAGGCAAACAGTGTATATGTGGATTGCCCGTTTTGTGGTGACCGCCGCGGCAAGATGAATGTGAATTTCGTCAAAAATGTCTGGCGGTGCAATTATTGTGATGAGCATGGCGGTATGCTTGCGCTTTATGCGCGGCTAAACAATACGACTACATCCGATGCGTATTGGGAGATAGGAGAAGCCCTGTGCAACGATTTTCACAGGGAACGGCCGAACTCTGGATATGAGATGGCAGGAAACCAGCAGGCTGGCACTGGGTCCCCGGTTTCGGGGACTCAGACCGACCTTGCCGGATATGAGAGGAGGGGCGAACTAAAAACAGTGCAGCAAGCAGAACGGGCCAGCGGACAGGAAATTCATCAAACGCTTTCGCTGCTGCTCGCTATGCTGCCTCTTCAGCCTGCCCACCGCAACCATCTGCACTCCCCAAAACGGGGACTGTCGGATGAACAGATCGACCGGATTGGGTTCAAGAGCACTCCACCCCCTTTCCTTTGCCGCTCCATTACCGAGCGGCTGATGAAACAGGGATGCAAGGTGGAGGGGGTGCCCGGCTTTTATCTGGATGACAGCGGGCGCTGGACCATGAACTTCTACCGAAAAAACGCAGGGATTTTGATTCCAGCTGTGGGATACGACGGTATGATACATGGCCTGCAGATACTTTTGGATAGTCCGCTCAAGCAAAAAGATGATCCACCGGATAAGTCAGGAGCCAAATACATCTGGTTTTCGTCCTCGTCCAAAAATATGGGTGTCACATCCGGGAGCCCGGTACATTTTATCGGCAATCCATCTGCTCGGGTGGTCTATGTCATTGAGGGATTGCTGAAAGCAGACATCTCACACTGCCTGACAAACCGGACTTTTGCGGCGATTGCCGGCGCAAACAACACAAGCCAGTTGGATACGCTGTTTGCACTGTTGGCACAGAATGGCACTGAGGAGATCATTGAGGCTCATGATATGGATAAGTACAGTAACCAAATGACCTCTAATGGGGCATCTAAGATCTATCTGATGGCCCGAAAAAATGGAATGGCATGTCGTCGGCTGACCTGGAATCCGAATTATAAAGGGTTTGATGATTGGCAGCTTGCCCTTCGGGAGAAAGAACAGAGGGAAAAGGAGGTGCAGAGAATGAATTTTAAGCAGCAATATCTGTGCGGTAAGTGTGATTTTACTTATATAGATGGCTGCGTCGAGCTTTGGCACACCAGAGCGGAGAAAGATTTGGACCTGACAGAGTATCTGGGGCTGACAAAGGAAGAGTATCAGATATTTCTTGCTCAGGGCAATCAGGTGCTGAAGGATCTTCTGGACAGCCAGAGAGTTTTCCGGAGGTTTTGCATTTACCAGCTTTGCCTGGGTGAGACACAGACGGTACCTTTCGCGTTCAAGCAACTGGATGCACTGCGTAAGGCTGGATATGAACAGCCGCCTGCTGCCGCCTATCAGACGGTATGGAGCGCAGAGGTCTGTTGCCCAAAGGGGCAGAATGACATGGAAGTGCTGGGGCGCCTGTTCCTGGACTTTAATGAGCATTTGCCGGAAGATTACAGAGGCCGTCCGTTGGCTCCATCTGATGTGGTGGAACTGGACTGCCAAGGCAAACGCACATACTTCTATGTGAATGACTGCCGGGATTTTGCGCCGGTACGCTTCTCCCCATTCTTGTGTAAAAGACTTCCGGAGCCTGCTCAAAAACAGGAATGAAGGGATAGGGGTCAGATGCGTATTGCAGAAAAGAAGAAAAGCCAGATTACAGCACTGTATGAGCAGTGCTCCAATCTTCCGGCAGATGTCAGAAGTTGTCTGGAGAATGGCTACTTTACCGTAACGGTACCTCCACCCTGGAACATGAGCAATCAAAAGACTGCGCAGGAGGTGCAGGACAAAATCAAGGAATGGTCAAGGCAGTATACTGGCGTGGTCTGCTACTGTTTTGACAGCTTCAGCACACTTTTATATGTGCTGTGAGCAACACACAATGGCATGGAAAGGGTCATAACGGCCTACTCCATGCCATTTTTTGCGAAAGGAGATTTTACAATGGGTGTTTTTTCAGAAATAGCAATGGAGCAGCAAAACAGTATGTTCGATTCGTCTGCAGCCTTTGAGGATGATGAAGCCTTTGAGCTGGAGGAGATGGAATCTTTGCCTGTGCCGCCTGTAGGTACAGACACTGTCCCAGTATCGGCGGCTTCGGTTTCTGCCGGTGAGACTGCTTTGGCTGATGCAGAGGAGGAACCTGCGGATGAAGTAGCGCCTGCTGGGGAAGAGAAGTCTGCTGAGGAGGGGAATTCGGCACAACCGCCCGCCGCAGAAGATGAAGAAAAAAAGCGTGCGGAGCATGAGGCGGCTGAAGCCCAGCGCAAAGCGGAATTTGACGCCAAACAGCAGGCGAAGAAAGCCGCGGAGCAGGAGCAAATCGCCCGTCTGGAAGCGATGAGTGATGAAGAAGTAATCGCGGCCTCTACCCAGAGGGTGAGTACCGATGTAGAAAAACTGACACGGCGAAATATGAAGGAATGTGTGTCCGAGCATATCCAGATGCTCTGTATGGAAGATACGGCGTTTGCCCGTCTGACGATGCATCCGAAAAAGAACATGATCCGCTGTTTCCAGTACATCAACCGAAAGGCATGGGATTATGTGCAGGATGAACTAAAAGCAAGCGGAACCCGCCCTGGTCCCGGACAGCAGACATATGGCTGCGATGTGCCGGATGATATGTGCTATCAGTGGGCGGAAGATTATTTCCGTGACCCTGATGCCAAGGAAGACCATGAGGATGAGGAGAAGTTTGTTCCCAAGCCGTATGCTGGGAAGTCCTCTGCAAAGAGCAAACCCAAGAAGGCGGCAGAGAAGAAAAAGACGGAACCCAAGGCGGCACCCAAGCAGGAGGAAAAAAAGCCTTCTCAGGATGGGCAGATGTCGCTGCTGGATTTTGGGATGGCAAAGGCAGGCTGAGCCGGCAAAGGAGGAAAAATGCAGAATGATTGCTTATAAGGGTTTTCGCCCCGGGCTGATATGCCGTGGCTATCAGTTTGTGATGGGGCTCAATACGACTGAAAAAGCAAATTGCAGGGAAAATGGATTTCACTGTGCGGAAAATCCGCTCGACTGCCTTAGCTATTATTCCAGCCTGGAGCATTCGGAATATTATATTGTCAACGCCGGCGGCGACATCGATGAAGATGAGCATGACTCCAAAATCGCCTGTACGGAGTTGACTGTGATTAAGCGGCTAACCAAAGAGGAGCTGTTTTTACATGGTTTGGCCTACATGGTAGATCACCCGCGCAGGGTGTGGAGTTCCCATGTGGCAGCCAACCGGGCAATGGCGAACTGCGGTTATGCGGTGGTACGGGGGAAAGACCCCGTTGCCACCGGCAGACTGGGAGACATCCTTGCTTTTGCGAAGGAAGCGCCGGATTCGGAAAGTATCGTACAGGTTGCTGTAGGACAAATTGATGGTGTCACATTACTGCCGGATGTGTGGTATGGCGTGGATTTGACAAGAAGGACGGTGAATTGAGATGAAAAAAAGAGCCCTGATGGCACTTCCCAAGCTGACAGCGACGGATGAGATGAAGCAGATCGCGGCGTCAGACTTGCCAAGAAAAGAAAAAATCGCCTACGGATATGTTCAGGAGGTTTGTGAGTATTATGTTTACCTGAGATGCATCACGCAGGATGGGATATTGAAGGTGGCTTTCTTTTTCCCAGAGCATCTTCGCATAGACGGGAATAGCCCAGCTTACGAAGTGTATCTGGATAAAGAAAAGCGGCAATTTATTACTTATAATAGCCTGAACCAGAAATGGTGTGAGGCCAAACTGGACAGATTGGACTGGAAGCGCCGATACTGGTATACCAAAGCCTACTGGGTCAGCGAGGAAGATGAGACATCTATACAGGCATATCTGAACATCAATAAAAAAGCGGTAGAGGCAATCCGGCAGTTTCAGCGGAATGTGCGTGAGGAACAGCTCGAACAGCGGCACCGGCGGGAAACTGATCCATGGGATAAGGATATGGAACAGGTGCCGGAGCTTCCCAAGGACTGGAACCGCTGGGTGGATAAGGTTGCCATCCGGCAAAATTACATTTACTACCACTACAAAAAGGGCGGCGCCAAAACAGGTTACTGTACCTACTGCGAAAAGGAAGTGCCGATCAAGGTGCATCCCCATCACAATCAACAAGGCCGCTGTAGCTGCTGCCGACATCCGGTGGTATTCAAAGCCTATGGACGAGCGGGGTATATGCAGACAGAAAAACATTTTGCCTACCTAATCCAGCGATGCAAAGACGGTTTTGTAGTTCGTGAATTTCAGGCTGACCGGACATATGGGAAAGAAAGCCTTCCAAACTCCAAGCTTTATTGTCAGGAAATCCGGCGCACGATTTATGACCGGGAAAGAAAACCAAGAACCTACTATTGGGGTCTGTATAAACAGCGAAATATGCGCTGGATTTCCGGAAGCCCCTGTTCTTATAGTTGGTCTGGTTCACATGATGGACGGGTCTATGGAAAAACGCTGCCAACTCTGGAACAGAAGGAACTTCGATGCACAGGGCTGGTCAACTGGATTCGGAAGCAGAAAAGTGTTGACCCGGAAAAATATCTGGCAGTGCTTGAACGGATACCGCAAATGGAGCAGATCAGCAAGGTGAACCTGCCGAAGCTTACCAAGGAATGTTTCAGTTCCTGCGGAACAGTCAGTGAACTAATCAAAAACCATAGTGCCGGGAGTCTGATTAAAGCTCTGGGCCTTGACAGCAGGAGGTTTCAGCGACTTCGGCTCCATAATGGAGGCTGTGATCTGCTGCGGTGGCTGCAATATGAAAAGGGCACCGACAGGGAAATCCCAGATAATGTCCTTTTGTGGATGTGTCAGCAGAACATTAGCCCCAGGGATGTCCAGTTCATTGCTGACCGCATGAGCATGGTGCAGGTCTATAACTATGTACGGCGTCAGATGCCATCCTTCCGGAGAAACAGCCATGAGGTATTGCGTACCTGGGAGGATTATCTTTCCATGGCAAAGAAATTGCACATGGATGTATATGATGAGATCGTATATCGCACCAGAAAACTGCGGCGGCGCCACGATGATCTGGTGCTCAAATGCCAGGAGAAGGATATTGAACTGCAGGCCGAGGAGATGGAGGAGAAATTCCCCCATGTTAATGCTATCTGTCAGGAAATCAAAGCGAAATATGAGTACGCCGATGCGGATTACATGGTAGTGGTGCCAGACGGTATTCTGGACATTATTACCGAGGGGCGTGCGCTCCATCACTGTGCAGGCAGCAGTGACCGCTACTGGGACCGGATTGAGCGGCGAGAAAGCTTTGTGATGTTTCTGCGTAAAACGGCTGATCCTTTCCATGCCTATTACACGCTGGAAGTGGAGCCAGATGGAACAGTGCGGCAGAAACGGACGGAATATGACCGGCAGAAGAAGGACATTGAGCAGGCGACCGAGTTTCTGCAGAAGTGGCAGCGGGTGATTACTGCCAGGCTGACAGAAAGCGACAAGGCGCTGGCTGCGGAAAGCAGGATTCTTCGTGAGAAGGAGTTTATCCAGTTGAAGAAGGATCGGGTCATCATTCATACCGGCCATTTGGCAGGAAGGCTTTTGGCGGATGTGCTGATGGCTGACCTGATGGAAAACACGGATAGCATCCAGTCTCCGGCATTGGCTGCTGCAGCGTGACAAAATGAGAATGGCCGGGCGTCCTTGAGGGCGTCCGGTCATTGATGAAGAAGGAAGGAGCAGAGCATGAAACAAATTGGAAATCTGGCAGTGGTTTGCGCCAGGCGACAGGATGTGCTGCTGCAGGTTGGCAGTGAAAAGGTATGTGTCCATGTGGGAGCCGGGCCAGAGCGGAATACGCTTCACGCAGCGTGGGACGATGATGACGCCATTCAGCGTATTGTCCATGAATTGAATTTTGGCAGATATGCAGCCGGCAGAAATGGGCTGCATACCGCACAGCAGGATTGCCCTGTGGGGCGGGGAAAGGAGAAAATTGCATGATCAAAAACCTGAATCAGCTGCGCAGGACACTTCGGGAAGGGACGCAGTTGGAGATATTGGATCACTGTCGGCCGGAATGTATTGGGCAGATACGGAACATTACGCTGGTAAACACGCAGGGCTTTTATAGTACCGTAGCGAATCAGCCAGATGCGTCTGCCAACAGAGGCAACGGCGGCCGCGGCCCGATCCTTTGGTGGGGCAGAGCCGCCCACTGGCAGTTTGCAGACGGTGTTTGCAGTGTTTTCGACAGTGAACAGAAGCATACGGAAGAAGAACTGGTTATGTCCTTCCGGGTACTTGAAAAGGAGGCAGCATAATGGAACGGAATATTTTTGAAAAGCAGAGAGACTTGAATGACCGGCTCAACCGTTATCGGGATGAGTATTATAACCGCAACGCTCCCAGTGTGTCAGATGAGGTCTATGACAGACTCTTTGACGAGTTGAAAGAGCTGGAACAGGAAACGGGAATCCAAATGGCAAATTCGCCAACCCAGACAGTAGGCTATCCTGCGGTGAGCAGGCTGGAGAAAACCAGACATGAGATCCCGCTGCTGTCTTTGGATAAGACTAAGAGCAGTATGGATCTTCTGAATTTCATGGGTGAGCAGCAGGTGATGCTGATGCTCAAACTGGATGGCTTGACTGTAAAGCTGACCTATGAGAATGGAGAACTTCTGGAGGCGGCTACCCGTGGCGATGGTGACGAAGGGGAGATCATTACCCATAACACCCGAGCCATCAGCGGTATCCCTTCCCACATCACCTACAAAGAGAGACTGGTTGTGACGGGCGAGGGCTTTATCAGACCCAGTGATTTTGAGGAACTGAAGACCAGCCTACAGGACAGCAGCGGTAAGCCCTATAAAAACGGCCGCAATCTGGCTGCCGGTTCCATCCGTCTGATGGATGCCAAGATATGCCAGGAGCGTCGGCTGGTTTTCATGCCGTTTGGTGTGCTGGAGGGCTTTCCGCACCTGACCCGGAAATCAGATAAGCTACGGGAACTGCGCGCGTTGGGGTTCCAGCCCTGTAAGTATCTGGTCACAAAGCAGAAACTGACGCTGGAAAATGTGGAAGCCGGTATCTATCAGCTGCGGCAATATGCCACTGACAAAGATATCCCCATTGACGGTATCGTGGTTTCGTTTAACGACATCGCCTATGCCCAGAGCTGCGGCCGCACCGGACATCACTATAAGGACGGTCTGGCCTATAAGTTTGAAGATGACCTGCATGAGAGCCTGCTGCAGTACATCGAATGGACGCCGGGCAGAACTGGAGAGATTGCTCCGGTAGCAGTGTTTACGCCGGTGGAAATCGATGGCTGTGAGGTCAGCAGGGCCAGTCTGCACAACCTGTCCTTTATTGAGGATCTGGAACTGATGGCTGGAAATCGGATTCTGGTAAGCAAACGAAACATGATCATTCCCCACGTGGAAGAAAATCTGGACAGAGGCGGCTTCTCTATGGTGGATACGATTCCCCGTGTTTGTCCCTGCTGTGGACAGCCTACCCGCATCCATGAATCAAGTGGAAAGGGCGAAAATGGCGAGGATCGCATCATCAAGACGCTGTACTGTGATAACCCTGACTGCGAGACACGTCGGCTGAAAAAGTTCGTCCATTTTGTCAGCCAGAAGGCAATGGACATTGAAGGGCTGTCGGAGGCTGCATTGGAAAAATTCATCGGTCAGGGATTTATCCATAGTTATCTGGATATTTACCGTCTGGATCGTTACCGGGCTGAAATCGTCCGCATGGATGGGTTTGGTGAAAAGTCCTGGCAGCGCCTTTGGGACGCTATCCAACAGAGCCGAAACACCACCTTTGAGCGGTATCTGATTTCTATGGATATTCCTATGATCGGCAACACTGCCAGCAAGGTATTGGGTCGTGTGTTCCACTATGATTTGGATGAGTTTCGGGATGCGGTCTATGGCGGCTATGATTTCCGGCAGCTTCCGGATTTCGGGGAGACATTGCATAACAATATCCACGACTGGTTCTGTGTAGAAGATAATTTTTGTATTTGGGAGGAGTTACAGACTATGATGAATATTCAAAAGCCTGCTGTGGTAGAACACAGCGAAGACAGGGAGCAGGATAATCCCTTTGTGGGAAAGACTATCGTAGTTACCGGCAAGGTGGAACCCTACACCCGGGACGGAATCAATGACCTGATTGAATCACTGGGCGCCCATGCCGGCAGCTCGGTGTCCAAGAAGACGGATTATCTGGTCTGTGGCGAAAATGCCGGCAGCAAGTTATCCAAGGCCAGGGATTTGGGCGTTACGGTGCTGTCACCTGCGGAGTTCTTCAGCATGGCCGGCGCTGAGTAAGAAAATATAGCATACTATCGGTATGCTGTCAGTTGATCAATGGGGAGAGAGCCATGTTGCGGCTCTCTCCCCATATCTTTTATGGAAGATTTCAAGTAGGAGGGATTTTAATGCATATCGACAGGATACCGGTTTACCGGGTATATCAGAGGGCTATTGATTTGGAGCTTTACCATGCCTTTGCCGAATTGGTAGTACAGACTTCTCAGGACGATACGGCGAGAAGGACTTACCGACAAACAAGGGCGATGCAGATATGGCAGGTGGAAACGGATGTGTCCGGCTATTTTGAACCATATCATCTGCGTTATCCTGGCGAGGTGTTGGAGCGGTTTGAGGAAAAACTGGGCAATGATGTCCGGGTTCTCCGCGCTCTGGCCCTGGCGCTGGGAAATACCTGTGCGATCCAGTCTGACAATATGTTTGTGGGCAATCAGCGGGGAGCATTCCTCCAGAAATTGCGGCGGTCTGCCGGAGAAGATGTGTACCTGCAGGGCGCTCTGTATCTTCTGGAAACAGATGCGGCACAGCGCCATGCCCTGTTGGAGAAACTGGCAGAAAGGGAGTGTACGAGAACGGAAGAAGCCCTGTTTGTACTGTCGTTATTTGATGATAGGGAACGCGGCTATGAGGTGATGCATACCCAACTCAGTCATCTATTCACACAAAATCTGACACTTTCACTGGTATATGATTTTGGTGTGCTGGAATGGTTCATCCGGTTCTATGCAGAGCAGGCAAAGAGGTACCGCGGGAAAGCCGACCTGGTGCTGCGCACGCTGATGAAACTGCCGTATATGAATATGAAGCCCGACAGCCGCGAATTTTCGGTTTTGACTAAAGCAGGGTATCGCTGCGATGAAATCATTTTGGCAAACTCTCTCGCTGTATGGGCGGACAGGCTGCCGGACCGGTTGAGTTCCAAGAGTATCACTGCCGAGAAAATCGCAACAGCGTGTGGGCGGATGCTTCTGAATGCTCCAAAGGATTTTTCGGAAGAATTTTACGAGTATCTTGGCTGGCTGTTTCAGTTCTATAACAGCTTTACGGTCAAGTACGAAGGATTTCAGGGACTCTGGGAAGCGGTTCAATATGGTTTGAACCCCACAGCACCGAAAACACTGTTATGGATGAATCAAACGATACAGAAGGATTTTCCGTACCGATTTGATGTGTTTGATCCTCAGTACGATAATCTGGCGAAGGAACTGGAGCGGGATAACTACATGGAGTTGTTTACCCTGCAGATGCTGCATTCCAGGCAGACGATCCCTTTGAAACAGTGGCTTTCCAGATATCAGGAACTGACCGGAGCTGACTATGGAGAATATTTCAGAAGTTGGCATACGAACGGTAGGCGGGCATTTGCCTTTCTGGTGGAAAAGAAGGAAATCAATCTATGGGAGTTTTTCAAGCAGCATCGGCAAGATGGTGAAGATGCGCCACAACTGAAACTGCTGCGGGAGTATGCCCTGAGAATTTCAAGTTGGAGGTGTTTCCGGTTTGTAGAGAGGCTACTGGCTGAGTACACTTTTTCCCAACTTCAAACGATATTTGGCAAGCGGTTTTACTTTCACGAATGCTTTGTCAGGAGTGAGGGGTATTACAGCAGAAGGGAATATAAAACATACATCAGCCGTCCATTCCTATCTGCAGAGCAGCATCGACAGCTCTATGACTGGGTGGAGCGTTCAGTTTTCCAGACTGAGCCGGAAAAATATGAGGACTTCGTTTTAAGTGCCTTAAAAGCACCGGAGATCCAACGCCTTTATGATAAAAAAGCGCTGGCAGCGGTGTTGCGGCAGTTTTTGCTCCACAGGGAGTATAACGGCTATGAAATCAACCGGCTGAAGGAAACATTCTATTCCAAGGAAGAGTTGGAGGATGAGCACAGAGCCGAAGCTGAGAGAAAGGAGCAGGAAAAACGACTGGAGCAGGAAAAACGGACCATACAGAAACGGGAAAAGCTGCAGCAACTTTATAACGGCAGCGCCGAATCTCTTGTGAAATTCATAGGGGGATATTATTACAGGGATGAGAAGAAAGAGGTACTGGATATGGCATTTGATAAGTTGGTGGAATGGCCCGCCGGTTGTGTGCAGACAATGGATGCCAAAGATGCACACGCCTTTTTTGAGCTGTGTGGTGAACTGGTAGAGTCTGAACCCCGGCCAAGGCATGAGATTTTGAATATGGTACTGACAATGATCGGAGGTGAAGCAGCATGAGAAATACATTAAAACATCTGACCCTATTGACCAGAATGAAAGATGACGGATTGCTTCCGACGCTTACAGGCAGCTTTTCAGAGGATGCCATAGCGCAGGCATGTGGACAGGTGGAGACACTTCAATTACAGGAACGGCTGCACATCCGAAAGACAAAGCGGATACAGGAAGAACTGGTTCGGGTGCCGGACTTTGCAGCGCTCTATGGTACGTTGTGCAGGCAGGAGATTGGCGATGAAGAAATTGCTTCAGCCTTAGAGTCGGCAGACGGGTATGGAGAGAGACTGACAGCGTATTCCCAAGAGCAGGTGCTGGCAGTCATGAAATTGGAACTGTTGCCTTCCCTGAGGTTTGAATACCTGAAATACTATTTTCCCTTTGTGATGTATGAAGAAGAGGAGCAGGTCATATTGGATAACCTGCAGACTTTTCCCATTGCGGAGTGGAAGGGACTTTCCATGCTGACGGAGCACCAGCGGGATATGATGCGGCAGCCGTTTCTTGGTTCGTATCTGTTTTTCTGGCATCAAAATGAACGGAAAGCTCTGGAACTGTTGGAACAGAATCGTCCGCTCCAGAGAGTCTGCATCTTGCTTTATCGGTATGGTGTGCGGCTGTTTCTGTCAGTAGAACGCCTGAAAGCTCTCCGGTGGATGAAAATGACCGATGTAGGAAAATTCCGCCGGCTGTTGGCTGTATTTGAATATGACGCAGAGGATTTGTCTGCTTTTTTTGACCTCTGGCTGGACAACCATGCCGGACAATATGACCTCAACTGGTTTATCTCCCAGCCACATCCTTTGAGCAAGGAACAGAGGGAAGAAATTTTATGCAACCAACTGAGTTATCTGAATGCTCTGTATGCCGGCAGGCTCCATCTGGATTTTAATGCTGTCCGGCAATTCCAGTTTTCAATTCTCATTTATGCGGTGGAGCATAGAAAAAAGCATTTTTTGGAATTGGTGAATCAGAACAGTGAAGTGTTCCTGTCCTTGGGGCGATACTCTCTATTGTTTGAGCCGGGCTTTTGTGAGCACTGTAACATCAATTCCCTGACGCTGAAGAATTTGAAAGCCAGCGATTCTGTGAACCGCAGCGACAGCTTTTTTACGCTTCTGGAAGAAGGGCAGCAGTACACCTTTGAGGAAATGTATCAGCTTTGGCATCAGAAAGAGGTTTATGTCCGGTTATACACTATGCTGACACCTCTTTCCATAGATCAGCGTTTGCTGACACTGCGGCAGCTGATAAAACGGGATCTGGTCAGCCAATATACAGGAGATGCAGAGTTGGAGCAGCTTGGAAAATGTCTGTTGGAAAGGCCGTTTAGCGAATGGTATCGGGGTTCATTTGGACATATCTGTGGGCTGACCCGGCGGATTGCCATGGGGCTGCTACAACACTATACGCAGCTGCAGGCATTCATACCGGATTTCACTACAGAGTCGGATGTGGTATTTGCCCTCAATAATATGAAGGCTCTTTTGGAAATGACGGATTGGAAGCAGGTGCGGAAAGATATTCTGACAACAGATGCAGACTGGCTGGATCTAAAAGAAAAACTGGCATTTTCGGACGATTTTGTGGAGCAGAACCGGGAGACTGTCACGGAATTTTTACTGCAGGGCGGCGCGGCTATGGTATGCGCTCTCTATGGGGAACTGGACGGGCAGGAGCTGGCTGTTGAAGCGCTGCGACGGATCGTACAGGCTGAATTGATGGGCCAGTTCTATAAACTCAAATATTTTGCTGGTGACCTGCAGCGTGAGATTCGCTACCCTGTCAGCGAGATGCAGGAGAGCCTCTGGAAGAAAAATCTTTCGTTGGCGCGAGGTGCATTTTGGGCAGAAGAGGTGGATGATTTTTACCACACTCTGCGGCTTGGTGAACTTCCTCATAGTACCTGCTTGTCTTACCGTACTGGAAGCCAGAGGGAGTGCCTGTTAGCTGCCTTTGACTCTAATAAGAAGATTGTCCTTGTGAAAAAGGATGAAGCGGTGGTGGCTCGTGCCTGTCTCCGCTTGACAAAAGGTGCATTTCAAAAACCGCCTGCCGTCGATTTTTCTTTTGCTGATCTGTCGCAGGAGAACATGGATATCGGAAAGCCTGTCACCAGTGAGAAGCCTGTGCTGTTCCTGGAGAGTATCTATACTTTCGGACTCAATGATATTGAAAAAGAGGAAGTAATGAAACTGGCAGTTTCCCTGACAACACAGAAAGCGGCAGAGCTGGGTGTTGTGGCAGTACTTGCAAGACGGTATCTGGGCTGCTATGAACGGGATGAGTATGTGCTTGCACCGTTCTATGTGTACATCTCAAAATCCAAAAACGGATGGCAGTATCTGGACTCTTTGGGTGGAGCGGCATATACCTCAGCAAAAGAGGAGTATGTAGAGCACCCCTTCCTGGTCATGCAGACTGCCATGCATCAAGCAGAGGCAAATAGCAGAAATGAGGTGTATTATGAATAATAGGACAATGGCAACAGTTTATGTGAATCAAGATAGCATTTCCGTCAAGACCTGTTCCAGAAAAGGTTGCTCACCGCAGCGCTTTATTATTTTGAAAAAGGAATTGCAGCGGTTGGAGGAGAAAAAGTATTTGATCACCAAAGATATCCATTCCTATGCAGAACTGCGGCTGTGTGATGCAGTAGGCGGTGCCAAAGTGCTGGAGCTTTCCTTCACATGGCTGAAGGATGCTGGCAGAGACAACGTTTCCGGTTATACCGAGCGGGTCAGGCTGCCATATGAGCCGTTTCGCTCATATGCGGCAGGTGAGGAAGAAGTCGCCGATGGAACACGGTGGCGGCTGCTGTCCATTCCGGAACAGAACAGGCCAAAGCTGGAGTTTCACAGCAGGAAGAATCTCAAGGCCGTAGTGGGGAATCCTATCTTGCGGCACAAGCTGGGAAAGTTTCTGGATCAGCATTTTAATTGGTACAACTACGAACGCATCGTCCTGACGGATGATTACCTGCCTTACAGCTTCTTTTTTGAGGGCTACATGGTACAGGGTGCCAAGACCTGCGGCGGGGTAATCCTGCATGGCGAAGAGAACATCCAAACGGCGAAATACGGGATACATACTTAACAGGTTAATAGGAGAACGGAGCCGCAGGTCAGAGATGATCTGCGGCTCTTTATGTAAGCATAATCACAATAGTCAGCTTGTATTATTCGAGATAAGGAACTATAATATGTCCTATGGAGGTGCAAAATGGACTATATGACACTAAAAGATGCCGCCGAACAGTGGGGCGTGACACCTCGCAGGGTAAATTATTATTGTGCGGGTGGGCGTATCCACGGCGCTGTGAAAATGGCCGGTGTTTGGCTGATCCCCAAAACTGCAGAGAAGCCGATTGATGGCCGGACAAAACAAGGGAAGGAGCTGAGCCATGAATAAAATTTTAATTATAGATGATGACAGAGAACTGTGTGCTTTGATTAAACGCAGTGTGCAATCGGAACATATAGAAGCCGATTTTTGTAATACCGGAAAAGAGGGTTTGCAGAAATTAAAAGAGCAGGAATACCAGCTTGTGGTGCTGGATGTGATGATGCCCGGTATAGATGGCTTTGAAACGCTGGAAGAAATCCGCAAAGAGAACAGCTTGCCGATTTTGATGTTCACATCCAAAAATGACAGCGCTTCTAAAGTGCGGGGCTTACGGGCCGGAGCGGACGATTATCTGACAAAGCCGTTTGACATGGATGAACTGATTGCCCGTATTGCGTCCCTTATTCGCCGCTACACCCGCTTTAATCAGCAAGCCGGAGCCATGCAAAAATTGGATTTTGATGGATTGCAGATTGACCTTGAAAATCGTTCTGTTACGACGGAAAACGGCACTTTTGAACTTCCACCAAAGGAATTTGATCTGCTCCTGTACTGTGCAAAGCATCAAGGGAAAATTTTGACCAAACAGCAGATTTATGAGGAAGTATGGGGCGAAGAATATTTCTATGATGACAGTAACATTATGGCGATTATCAGTCGGCTTCGTAAAAAATTAGAAGTCAATCCTTCCAGTCCAAAGTATATCCAAACGGTTAAAGGGATTGGCTACCGCTTTAATAAGGAGGTGTAGCTGGTATGGAAATCATCGTTTTCTTGTCTATTGTGATTGCTGTTGTAGCTGTGCTGACTTCCATCGTTCTCGTTCGGCGCGTAAAAAAGCAAATCGCAGAAATGACCGATGTGCTGGTTGATGTGAAAAACGGAAATGGCAACCGGCGTATTCTGTCTGCAACAAATGAACTGACAGCACCTCTTGCCTATGAAATCAATGAGATCGTTGTGTCCTATGAAAGCAGACTTTCAACTGTACGGCAGACAGAGGAAACCAACCGCCAGCTTATGACGAGCCTTTCCCATGATGTGCGAACGCCCCTTACCACTCTGATTGGGTATCTTGACGCTGCACACAAAGGACTGGTCACAGGAAAAGACCGGGATGATTATATTGAAACCGCCCGACGGAAAGCCCATGATTTGAAAGAATATATTGATGTACTCTTTGACTGGTTCAAGTTAAATTCCGACGAGTTTGCTTTGGAAATCCAGAGCGTTGAAGCCGCAGAGTTGACAAGAAATATCCTGATCGACTGGATACCGATTTTTGAAGATAAGCAAGTCGATTATGACATTGATATTCCCGAACAGCCTATCCGGGTAAGATTGGATACGGACAGCTATATGAGGATTATCAATAATCTCATTCAAAATGTAATCGCTCACAGCCATGCGGACAAAATTAAATTTGCCCTATCGAAGAAGGAAAACAACATAGAGCTGCTGCTGGCGGATAATGGAGTGGGGATTGAGAAAGAAGATTTGAAACACATATTTGAACGGCTTTATAAGTGTGATAAGGGTCGGTCTGAAAAAGGCAGCGGTCTTGGTCTTTCTATTGTCCATCAGCTTGTAGAAAAGATGGGTGGAAGCATAACAGTTGAAAGTGTACCGGGAAAAGGAACTGAATTTGCTTTGCTTTTTCCTTCGGAGATTTAAGCGGGTTCCCGTCTTTATGGCGGGAGCCTTTGTCATTTTGCCGGATTTCAAATTGCAAGGTTAATGCAAGGTTGCGGCAAGGTTAATGCAAGGTTGGCGTGATAGAATACCTTACAGAACAGGAGGTTTTGAATATGGATACAAATTACATCATTGAAACAAAAAATCTGACGAAGCAATACGGCTCACAAAAGAGTGTGGCTGACTTGAATATCCATGTGAAGCGTGGGAGAATTTATGGTCTGCTGGGGAGAAACGGAGCCGGAAAAACTACTACCATGAAGATGCTGTTGGGCTTAACAAATCCGACTTCCGGGGAGGTCAAAATCTGGGGAAAGCCTTTGCAGGGGAATGAAAAGAAATTGCTGCCCCGTATCGGCAGCCTGATTGAGTCCCCAGGCTTTTATCCCAATCTGACCGGCACAGAAAACCTGCGTATCTTTGCCACCTTGCGGGGTGTACCAAACAATCATGCCGTCAAAGACGCTCTGGATCTGGTAGGACTGCCCTACAAAGATAAAAAGCTCTTTTCCCAGTATTCCCTTGGTATGAAACAGCGGCTTGCCATCGCCCTTGCTGTTATGCACGATCCGGAACTTTTGATTTTGGATGAGCCGATCAACGGTCTTGATCCCATCGGTATTGCAGAGGTACGCTCCTTTATTCGGGAGCTTTGCGACGCAAGAGGAAAAACGATTCTGATTTCCAGTCACATTCTTTCAGAAATTTCCTTGCTGGCTGACGATATTGGAATTATCGACCACGGTGCATTGCTGGAAGAAGAAAGCCTTGCTGAGTTGGAGCAAAAAAGCAGTAAGCATATCCGGTTTACGCTCTCTGATACTGCACAGGCGGCAAGAATTTTGGAACGCAATTTCCACGAAACCCATTTTTCCATACAAGACGACCACAATCTGCGTCTACACAATATGGAGTTGCCTGTGGGGAAAATTGTAACTGCTTTTGTAGAAAACGGATTGGAGGTATCAGAAGCACATACCTGTGAAGAAAGTCTTGAAGATTACTTCAAGCGTGTGACAGGGGGCGAAGGAATTGCTTAAACTGATTAAATGCGAATTTTGGAAATTAAAGCGGAAAAGATTATTATACGCACTGATGTCATTATCGTTATTTTTTCCGTTGATTTTGGCATATATGGCAAAGGCGGGAACAGGTGCAGATACAACGGAACATTATCTTCAAACCCGATTTGATTATGTTTATACAATGATGTTGGGATATGGATTGGTTTTTTTGCTTCCATGTCTAATTGGTATCATTGCCGCTATTTTGTTTTTTATAGAAAGAGATTGCGATACTTCCAAAAACCTTAGAACAATTCCTGTTACAAATACACAACTCATTATGGCAAAAATTTCTATGCTCTTTATTTTTAGCGTTGCGTTTTGTCTGACAAGCACATTATCTGTTGCGTTGTTTTGTAAACTGTTTCATGTAGGAATGGTTTATGGTATGACTTATAAGATATTTATGAGCCTTATTTTTGGAGTTCTTATCGTAGCAGCTTCTTTGCCGATTGTATTTTTAATTATTTGTTTTAACAAAAGTTTTTTGCTTTCTATCCTGCTTGCGTTTTTTTATTCTATTTTTAACTGGGGCATACTAGGGACAGTTGGAACATCTATAAGTGCTGCAAAAATTGCTTTCTTAAATTCTTTCCCAGTTATATGTGTTATGAACTGGACAAGCGGCTTAATGATGGATCATTTGCAAAAAGACAATCTTTTGCCGGAAGCCTATGCGATTGTACCAACCACTTGCCATACAATTTTTATTATGGCAATTACAGTTATACTTTCTTTGTGGCTGATCATTCGCTTCTACAAAAAATGGACGAGGTAAAAGATATGAGAAATATTATAAAAACCGAATTTTTAAAATTAAAGCGATATTCCGTAATAAAAGCCGGAATTATTATGGCAACACTTTCTCCGTTACTGTCACTGTTTTATTCCACAGCCAACGGTGGACAGACATGGACGTTTGACTATTTTATGCAACAGGTTATGATTAGTAACTGTACCTTGTTTTTTCCAATTATCATTGCATTGATAGCAGGTTATATTATAACAAGGGAATATACAGACGATACGATGAAGAATATATCAACAATTCCTATTCCATATAAACAGTTACTTTCTGGAAAACTACTTGTCCTATTGTTGTTGACAATCTGCTTTAGCCTTATAGGATGCGTGCTAACATTAGTAATCAATGTTATTGCTGGATTTCCAGGAGTGCATTTTGGCAATCTGCTCAATATGTTTATTCGTGTTACTGGGGCGAATATAGGAATCTATATTTCAGTCTTGCCGATTATTTTGCTATTTTGTTGTTCGGCAAACAATTTTTTGGGTGGGGTTGCGCTAGCTTTTGTGTATGGATATTTCGGGACTTTTGAAGGAACACTGTTAAATTATTATCCGATTAAAGCAAGCATGATTTTAGTAGACCCTACTTGTGGCGCGGAATATGGTTATACTTATCACATTTTCCCTGCCTTTATCATAATGGTTTTGACATTCTTGATTTCTGTAATTATTCTTGCAAATAAAAAGAAAGACGCTAGGATATTGACTGTTGCTAAGAAGAAAAAAATAGTTAGAAAAAAGGGATGGTAGAATAGTATTCAGACAAAGACAATAGAAAAAATAAGTCATTGCAGGTTCTATATGTTAAAGTGGAGGGATATATGGGAAAAATCTTTGTACTGTCGGTAACAGACCATGAAGAATACATACTTAGCAGAATTATGGAGATTATTGCGGCCGAGCCAGGATTTGACCATACTGTGTCATCCCATCCGTGTAATATTCTTGTTTTTCCGGGATTGGAACTCCGCCTGAAGGAGAGAACGGTACATCGAAATGGTGAGTTGATTTCTATGACCCATCGGGAATTTGCGACATTGGTATACTTGGCAAACCATCCATCCTGGGTATTTTCTGCTGGGCAGATCTATGAAGAAGTGTGGGGGGGGGGAGATAGCGAAAACTGTGGAACGGCTGTTGCCAGCGTCATTGGTCAGATCCGCAGAAAACTGACTCCGGATATGCCGAAAGCGGGTTATATTCGTACTGTTCTGGGGAGCGGATACAAATTTGAAGTTCCGCAGGGTATAGCAGAATAGAGGTTTTTTTAATTCAACTGCACCATACCCATGTAACTACAAAAAGATTTTATACATAGTCAGCACCGCCGCAATCGTATCGTTTGCGGCGGCGTTTTGTTGTACAACATAACATTGAAACTATTGTATGTATTCGCATTTTTGCCCTTGTGCTGAAAAGTAGGCTATCCTATAATTAAAAAGAAAAATATCTGATTAGGACATTTCTGTAACATTTGGTGTTTATCTTATTAGTATAGCTGAAAAATAAGGAAGGAAGTGAAGGTCTTGAAGAAGATTCTAATTGTAGAGGACGATCAGCTTTTGAACCGGACCTTGGCATATAATCTGACCTCTGATGGATATGAGGTCATTTCTGTTTTTAATTTTGACAGCGCGGTAAGAAAGCTGCGCGAAAATGAATTTGATGTGGCACTATTGGACATTAACCTGCCCGATGGCAGCGGACTGGATCTGTGTGAAGAAATCCGGAATCGCGGTCAGCATACCTATATCATCTTTATCACAGCCAATGATAAGGAGAGCGATATGCTCAAGGGATATGAAGTCGGCGGTGCGGATTATGTGACCAAACCATTTTCTGTGACGGTGCTTTGCAAAAAAGTAGCGGCGGTTTTTGCAAATCTGGAACTGCGGACACCTCGGCATGATCTGTTTGATGATGGCTTTTTGAAAATCGACTTCTCCGAACAAAGTGCGTCCCTTGCCGGAGAATCCCTGGACTTTACACCGAAGGAATACCGCACCCTGTTCCTGTTCGTAAAGAACCCCCGGATTATTCTGACCAAGCGGCAGATTTTAGAGAAGCTGTGGGACATTGATGGGGACTTTGTGGATGAGCATACGCTGACGACGATCATCAGCCGTATCCGCAAAAAAATCGAAACAGATGAGCGGAAATATATTAAGACAGCTTATGGAATGGGCTATCAGTGGATTGGCGGTGAGCCTCGATGAAGCTGCAAAATTTATCTGTCAGGGCATTTTTGAGAAAAATTGTGGCGGGGACTCTGCTCACTGCCGCATTGCTGCTGTTGATTTTTTTCCTGTTGACGAAAGATGTGCGTGTTGTCATTTGCTGCATTATTTTTACAGTTGCGTTTTATATTTGGGGCATGGTTTTTCTGCACTATTTTCAAAAGAAACTTTCTCTGTTCACCGATGGTTTGTGCCAGACATTGGATCACATGATGGACAGTACAGACCGGCCCCAGGTAGACTATGAAGCGGAAACACTGCTGTCTCGGATCAGCCATCGTCTGGAACGACTCTATAATGTGATGCAGAAAACCAGACACATGGCAGAGGGAGAAAAGGAAGAACTGCAATCCCTGGTATCGGATATTTCCCACCAGACCAAAACCCCCATCGCAAATTTGAAGCTAATCAACGATACGATGCTGACAAGGCCATTGACAGAAGAAAAGCGCAAGGAGTTTTTGCAGGCCACAGGCACACAGCTGGATAAACTGGATTTTCTCATTCAGGGAATGGTGAAAACTTCCCGTCTGGAAACGGGTGTCATTACGCTGGAGAAACAAGATGCTGTGATCGGGGATACGCTGGTGAGCGCCATCAATGGTGTTTTGGCTCCGATGGAACAAAAAGAGATCAGCCTGTCGGTGGACTGCCCATCTGATTTGACAATATCCCATGACAGCCGCTGGACTTCCGAAGCATTGTTTAACATTCTGGATAATGCGGTAAAGTACACCTCTGCCGGTGGCAGCATCCAGGTGAGGGTACGGGATTGGGAAATGTATTTGAGGATAGATGTGACGGATACAGGCAGAGGCATCCCGGAACATTCTCAGGGCACGATCTTCAAACGCTTCTATCGGGATGAAGCGGTGCATGATATAGATGGGGTCGGAATCGGCTTATACCTTGCCCGTGAGATCATTACCATGCAGGGCGGCTATATTACCGTCGAGTCTAAAGTTGGGGAAGGATCAACTTTTTCCGTGTTCCTGCCCATAAAATAATTCTGAGGCAGTCTGTTTTGGCAGGCTGCCTTTTTTGAAAAATTTTTAGAGGACAATGGATTTTAGGACAATTCTGCAACATTTGGGATTTATGCTGACAGCAACATCATGAAATTGGAGGTGGCCTTATGGAAATCACAAAGACATTACTCATCAATGCAGCTTGCTTGCTGATCCCGCCGGTCGTTGTTGTTCTGCTGCTCCGGCACTTCTTTCCAAGAAAAATCAGATGGTCGGCTGGTGTGGTGGCTCTGGTAGATCTGGTGATCTTCTGGACAGATATTTCTTATTATGAGAGCGTTTGGCTGACGCTGTTTTTTGTTGTAATTCAGTTAGCAATGGTTTTGCTTATATCTATCCGGCTTTATAAAAAAGACACACGAAAATGAATTGTCCTAAAATTGAAGCAATTCACCCTAAAACTGTTGAGCCTTTGGGATATTTCTGCAACATTTGGGGGTTAGGATAACAGCGAAAGGAGTGAATGGCTATGACGTTACCATTTGAAAATGATACCCGTATCATTGTAAAGAAGTTGGCAAAACGAAACTTAAAAGCAGATAAAAGTCGAAACATCCTCATTATCATTACGATTGCCTTAGCTACCTGCTTGATAATGACAACGACCTTGTATTTTTTTGCTTCTCAGCGAAAATCATTAAATGATGCGGCTGGGCGTTATCAAGCAATTATCAATGAAGTCGATAATGATACCATTACGAAATTAGTAAATGACGATAGGGTTCAAGTGGGGGTAAGTCATTTATTGGGTTTAGTATCTTATGGGGACTACAAATTAACCGTTCGTTCAATAGATGAAATACTAATGAAATTAGCAAAATATCCTGATTTAGAGGGAAAATTGCCCAAATCTACAAATGAAATTGCTATCACAAAGGCGTTTCTTGATAGAGCTGGATTGTCCAAATCCATAGGCGATACTATATCGTTAAATCTGGGAGATGGAGAAAAAGATTATACCTTATGTGGTATTTTGCCTGTCGAAAATTCAAATTATTCCGTATTCGTGTCGCAGTCCTATATTGAAAACAAGATCAGCGAACCGGCATACTCCGCTTATATCCGTTTGAATGAATCTGATGGTTGGTCTAAGGCTGCTATACAAGCTGAATTATCAACATTGTGCAGAGAATTGGAAATACAGCCGGAGCAAATGCAGTTTTCAACATATTATTTTTCTCTCATTGAACAGAGAAGCAGTCAATATATCACTGTAATAGCATTTATCAGTCTTATTATCGCTTTGGCGTGTACCCTTGTTATTTACAGTCTGTTCTATGTGTCCATAGCCAGAAAAACAAAAGAATATGGAAAACTGCGGACAATAGGGGCAACTGGAAAACAGATGAAAAGAATCGTTTTTAGAGAGGGATTTCATCTTTCCAGAATTGCTATTCCGATTGGAATATTAGCCGGTGCAATAGCGGGATATGTCCTTGTCCCGCAAGGCTGGAACACTTTAATGGTATTTGTAATTGCCGCTGTCACAGCTCTGTTTGTGTATCTATGCGTTATGATTGCTGTAATTAAGCCAGCCAAAATTGCTGCTCATGTTACGCCTATTGAAGCAGTCCGTTATATGGCGGGCAATAATGATGTAATGTCAAACAGTACAAAAGTGTTACATCGTTCTCTATCCGCGAAAAATTTAGCGTTCCTTAATTTTGCGAGGAACAGAAAGAAAACCGCTTTAACGATCCTGTCGTTAGGGGTATGTGGAATTTTGCTGATGGCAAGCTCTGCATATTTTAATTCCATTGATCCCTTAGCGATGGCGCGTAGGAGTTTTCCTTACGGAGAAATTCGCCTTGAATTAGGCGATTACGGGCCGCAGGCACATAACAGCGAACAATATTCAGAACTCCAAAAATCGAATCTGCTTACAGAAGATTTTAGAGAATCCATTTTGGACATAGATGGTGTGGAAGAAATAAAAGAATACCAAGGCACCGTTTTGAATGTTCGTATGCCAACGGGAGATATTGAACCGATTGTTTCAGACGCATATACGCCAAGCTCTCAAAAATTGCTTGAACAATATTTGATTGATGGTACAGCGGATTTGCAGGAACTACTTAATAATAATGGCATTATTATTGAAAATGGCCCACAGTGGAAAGAAACTTTTGGGTGGGATGCCGCGATTGGGGACGAACTTCTGATTGAAGTTGGCGGACAAACATTGGAAGTAAAAGTAATGGGAATTGTGGATGCGAATATCCCGTATGGCGGATATGATACGCTATTTATTCCTTTAGAAATGCTGTCAAAGATCGTTCCTATTGATAACCTCAATTATCAATTTATTGTAGATACAGATGACAGTAAATGGGCAGCCGCAAAAGATGAAATACAAAAGATAATTCCACCGACTTCCAGCCTCTATGTTAGTACCTTGAATGATTGGGTAGAGGCATACAACGAAAAACTATTGAACTATCGTATGCCAGTCTACATTTTTATTATGTTTATTGGGGTTTTTGGCATTATCAATCTGCTAAACACACTGATAACAAACATCTTGACACGGAAGCGAGAATTGGGTGTTTTGCAAGCAGTTGGTTTGAGCAGTAAACAGCTTTCAAAAATGTTATTGATAGAGGGCCTGTTCTATACATTAGGGGTGTTGCTTCTTTCCATATCATGCGGAACTCTTATCGGGTATCTTCTCTGCACCGTCTTTAGTGCAATGAGTATTTTTGGAAAAGTAAGCTATCATTTTCCGACAGTTGAAATGTTCAGTTATTTTATACTGATGCTTGCTGTCCAAATGCTTTTCTCGTGTTTCGCAATTCGGCAGATAAAAAAACAATCTCTGGTAGATCAAATACGGGAATTGTCATAAGAATTTTTGAAATGTCCGAGCATTGTAACATTTCGCGGACATTCATGATTTACAATTATGTCCTCACCCCAAATAGGAGGCAAAGACCATGAAAAAAACGATGGTGATTTCATTTATAGCTGCTGCGATGCTATTGATACCATGTACAGCTTGTCATGTAGCAGAGAGCCACAATGAAGTACTGGCACAAGAAAACAAAGAGAACACTGTTAACGGAGGATATACCATTACAGATATTACTGACCCCGTTGAAGTTCAAAGTTACATTGAGCAGCAAGGCGGTGAATATACTGCCGATATTATGGCTGTTCATCAGGTTACATTTACCGATTATACCGCAAACGACATTACAGATCCGGCAGAAATCAAAGCCTATCTGGAAAGTCAGGGGCAAGAATATAACGAGAATATTACCGCTATTCATCAGATTACTTTCATTGACGGGGAAGCGACACCAGAGGGTTCCCTTTGCGAAGTTGAAAAATGAATTGTCCTAAAATTGAAGCAATTCACCATGGATTTTTATAGCGTTTAGGACAATTCTGCAACATTTCTCCTTTACTCTATATGCAACAAATTAAGAAAGGCAGGTAACTGTTATGAAAATTTTGCAGACAACGGATTTGAAAAAATACTACGGCACAGAGCCGAACATTACCCGCGCCCTGGATGGCGTGAACTTCTCTGTGGAGGAAGGCGAATTTGTGGCGGTGGTCGGCACTTCCGGTTCCGGTAAGTCCACCCTGCTTCACATGATGGGCGGTCTGGACACACCCACCTCCGGCAGCGTGATGGTGCGGGATAAGGAGCTGGCGAAGATGAACGATGAGCAGCTTACCATCTTCCGCCGCCGCAATATCGGCTTTATCTTCCAGAACTACAATCTGGTGCCGATCCTAAATGTCCATGAGAACATCGTCCTGCCGGTGGAGCTGGATGGGGATACGGTGGATCAGAAATTCATGGCGGATGTGGTGTCCATGCTGGGACTGGAGGATAAGCTGAAGAATATGCCAAACAACCTCTCCGGTGGCCAGCAGCAGCGTGTGGCTATCGCCCGCGCTCTGGTGTCAAAGCCCGCTATCGTCCTTGCCGATGAACCCACCGGAAACCTGGACAGCAGGACCAGCGCCGATGTGCTGGGGCTTTTGCAGAGAACGAGTCGTGAATTTAACCAGACGCTGGTAATGATCACACATAATGATGCCATTGCCCAGCTTGCAGACCGTATCGTGCGGATTGAGGATGGCAAAATCGTTGGATAAAGGAGGTGGCAGACATGACATTGCCTTTTGAAAATGATACAGGGCCGGTTATTAAAAAATTGGCGTCACGAAGTATTCAGACAGATAAGCGGCGCAACCTGTTTGTGATCGTAACGATTGCTCTGGCAGCCGCTTTGATGGCAGCGATTTTTTGTGCAGGAGCGGGAAGTGACAGAAAACTGGAGGCGGACATTCGGGGACAGTATCAGGCGGTTGTGGTGAATTGTGACCATGATACGATTGAAAGACTGAAAGACTGCCCGGAAGTGGAACGCTGGGGCCTTTCCCAGAATTACGGTTCTGCCCGCTATGGTGACAGCGTTCTGACTGTGGAGTATGCGGATGCCAACTGGATGGAATTGGGTAAGAAGCCTTCCTTTACTGGGACACTTCCGCAGGCTGCCAATGAAATTCTGGTAGAACGGGCATTTCTTGATTATTTTGAAATCCCCGCAGAAGTCGGGCAGACCATAGAAGTGAATCTTGGAAACGGAAAGCAGACCTATACCGTCAGCGGTATCATGGATGTGGAGAATGACTCCCGTATGTTCCAGCTTTATGTATCTGAAGCATTTGTGGAGGAGATGGCGCAGGGAGAGCCGCTGTTTGAATTTCGGCTTCGTTATACTGGTGCTGATAGTATGGAGCTGGAGCAGCTCAAGGCGGATATTGCAGCATTCCTTTCTGCCAACGATGTCTCAGAGGATCAGATTTTTTACAGTTCCAACTATTTCGATATGCAGGGCTTTAAGTCCGGCGTGATGAAATATTACATTCCCGTGGCAATCCTTTTGCTGGTTGCCTGTGCCGTGGTCATTTACAGTATCTTTTTCATTTCCGTAAAGGGCAAAATGCGGGAATATGGACGCCTGAAAGTGATTGGCACAACACCAAAACAGATCCGGCGGATCGTGCGGCGGGAGGGATTGCTGTTATCTCTTTGTGGTATCCCGCTGGGGCTTTTGGTTGGAGGGTCTATCGGGTTTGCTATTTTCCCGGCACATTGGAGCTGGATGGGCAATCTGCCCTATCTGGCTGCGACCGCAGCAGCCTGCGCCCTGACGGTATTTCTGTCCATTCATGCGCCTGTCCGAATGGCGGCGAGGGTATCCCCAATCGAAGCGGTCCGCTCCAGTGGTTATGAAACGGCAACAGACCGCAAAGATCAGAAAAACCACCGCATTACGCCGTTCTCCATGGCACAGATGAACTTTAGGCGGAGCAGGAAAAAGACGGTCATCACTCTGGTATCTCTGGGATTGACGGGTGTGTTTCTGGTAACAGCCGCTACGGTACTCAACTCCATCAGTCCCGAAAAGATGGCGATAGAAGCCATGGGAGATCACTGTAACTATGAGGTCAGCTGGATGGATTCGGGAGGCGCGGAAGGATTGCCTGCCATCGCGCGGGAAAATCCATTGACAGAAGAACTTCGTCAGGAGCTTCTTGCCATAGATGGTGTGGAATCTATCACCAGCCATGAAGTGACATCCGTAACGGTGAAACTCCCTCAGGAAAGTGTTGCATTAAAGTTCCCTGTGTTTGACAGAGAGCAGATGGAACAGTGGCTGCCGGAGGAAAATCTGGAACAGGGCAGCGCAGATTATGAGGAGCTTGCCGCGAACAACGGTGTGGTCGTGACTGATTCGGAAGATCATCTTTTAAGTATGTTTTATGGCTATACGCCTGCTGTCGGGGATGTACTGACCTTTGAATCCATGGACGGTAAGGCCATAGAAGTAACGGTCATGGGGATTGCGAAACCGTCAGTGACATCAGGCACCGGCGCATGGGGCCTGTTTACCCTTACAGAAGAACTGGCCGATCAGCTCTACCCGGACATTGAGAACAGAGAGGCTGTTTGGAATGTCCATACATCGGAGGACTCGGATGCGCTCAGGGCATCTATTTTCAGCCTGCTGGAAAATCCGGTGCTGACGGTCTTTTCCAGAGCAGACCATGCGGCATCCCTGGAATCGCAGCTAAAGATGATGACCCGCGGTGTTTATCTGCTGCTGGCGTTCCTGTTTGTGTTCTCCATGGTAAATCTGGTCAACACCCTGATGACCAATCTGCTGGCAAGGCAGCAGGAGCTTGGGATTTTGCAGTCTGTGGGAATGACCGGAAAGCAGGTTTCCCGTATGCTGATTGCAGAATGCCTGTGGTACGCAGGGGTTACGGTATTTTTGTCGGTTGGCATTGGCGGGATACTGGGCTGGATCTTTGACTATGTGATCAGCAGTTTTAATATTTTCGGGGAACTGTCCTATCAATTCCCTTTGATGGAAACGGTTGTTTTTGTTCTGGCACTTTTGGTCGTGACCGGAATCTTCTCTGTGGTTGCTGTCCGTTACTCTAAACGGCTTTCCCTTGTAGAGCGGATCAAGACCATGGACTAACCAGAGGCGGCGGCTTCCGATGTGAAGCCGCCGCTTTGCTGACAGCAGAAATATAAGACTTAAAGGAGATGATCAAAATGACAGTACCATTTGAAAATGATACAGGAAATATTGTCAGGAAACTGGCAAGAAAAAGTTTGAAAAGCGAAAAACGCCGGAATTTGATGGTGGTGATCGCCGTTGCGCTGGCATCCTGTCTGATCTGTTTTTCGATTGTGATGGCTTTGTCTACCCGGCAGATAGAGAAAAATCATGTGGAGGATACTTATGAGGCGGTCTATACCAGGATTACTGAGGAAGATGTGTCCACCCTGAAGGGGCTGGATGACTTCTCAAGGGTAGGAGAGTATTATATGCTGGCTGTGGAACCTGCGGAGCAGGGATACAATGCCTCCTATATCTATTGTGATGAGGAAACGATGTATATTGCCCGTGACCAGATGAAGCTGCTGGAAGGCCGACTGCCCCAAAAGGAGGATGAGGTGGTGGTGAGCCGTTATTTCCTTTCCAACTATGCTGCAGACGCCGGGATTGGCGAAAAGGTTATGCTAAGCAGCGAGAGCTTTCACGGAGAATACACGGTGACTGGCATTATGGAAGGCTATAAGGAAAAAGAGGTAAATGGATCTTCCATCCTTCTTTCCAAAGAAGCCCTGAAAGGATGGAGCGGCTATGACCCCGCTGATTATCGAGCCTATGTGCATTTTAAGAATGAGCAGCAAATGGATGAAACAGAGCTGACTGCCCGCAGCAGGGAGATTGCCAAGGAATATCAGCTGGAAATGCCGATCATGAACCTCAGCTATATGAAGTTCTATAAGCAGCCTGTGAATGTCAGTATGCTGGCGCTGGTTGCCGGAATTGCAGTTCTGGTCATCATCGGAGGGTATGTTGTGATACAAAGTATCTTCCGAATTTCTATCAATGATAAAATCCAAAGCTATGGACAACTGCGGACCATCGGCACAACGCCAAAACAGATCCGCCGTATTGTCAAAAAAGAAGGCCGTTTCTTAGGATGGGCTGGCATTGGTATCGGTATTTTGCTGGGATGTGCAGCCGGGTTTGCACTGTTTCCCCGTGGGTTTAATCTGCTATTTTATGCAGCCGCGATTGTTTTGACTGCACTGCTTGGCTGGTTTATGGTATCCATTGCGATCCGCAGACCGGTAAAGATTGCCGCCAGTATCTCCCCGATTGAAGCAGTCCGCTTTACCGGCAATCAGAGCGGAAAGGCCCACACACATAAGAAGAATATGCGGTTAAATCCCCTCTCCATGGGAATTGCAAATTTCAGGCGTGACCGCAAAAAGACGATCAGTATCGTGGCTTCCCTGAGTCTGGGCGGGGTGATCCTTTTGGTGACAGCTTCTATTCTTTTGGTTCGTTCGCCGGAGCGGATCGCAAGACAGTATTTCCCGGATGGGGATTATAAAATCTATATCCATTCTGAAAAAACAGAATATGAGGTGATGTCAAAAGGAAATCCTTTGAATGAAGCGCTTCGGCAGGAGGTGCTGGCCGTGGATGGCGTAACAGATGTGATAGAAAATCGTCAGGCGGTTCATGTGCGGTTTGAAAATGAGGAAAGTTCTTCCGGCGGAATGTGTGATCTGTTGAGTGACCGAAACAGGGATCAAATGGAAGCGGCGCTTGTGTCCGGAACTTTACCTCAAGATTCCCATAGTATTGCACTTGATATGGATTATGCAGAAGATATGATCGGTGTAGATGTGGGGTCAGTTATCAAACTTACCATAGGGGATCAAGAGATTCCTGTCACTGTTTCCGGTCTGCTCATAAACGATGGGCTTAAAAATGGTCATGGTCCTCTGGCATTGGACAGCACCTGCATGGTTGCAACCAAAGAGCTATTTCAGGAAGCAATGCCAAAGATCAACTGTTTTGATTATTCCTGGAGCATTGTCAGCGATCCCAAAAAGGCGGAGCAGATTGAAAACAGTCTGAGTGCGATCATTTCTTCCAATCCGGATCTTGACTTGGATACCATTGGGATACATAAGGATTATGAGGAAATGGAAAACCGGGTCGTTTTTGGAGGGTTTCAGGCGCTGTCCTGGCTGGTATTCCTCTTTGGCGTGGTCAATCTCATCAACACAACCCTCTCCAATCAGATGTCCAGAAAGAGGGAAAACAGCGTCTTTCGTGCCATCGGTCTGACCAGAAAACAGCTCTGTCAAATGACCATCTATGAGGGAATTTGCTATGCGTTTTCTGCTGCGCTGGCAACCCTGGTAGCGGGCCTCCCGATTGCAGTGATTGCTGCCCGGAAATTCAGTGAAATGACTTTCCATGGAGTCATCATGCCATATTCCTTCCCCTTCCTGCAAATGGGGCTGTTCGTTCTGGTGCTGTTTGGCCTGGAGGTGATTCTGTCCTTCTGGACAATGCGCAGGCAGAAAAATCAATCGCTTGTGGAAGAAATGCGAGCGATGGAATAAGCATATAGAATCGGCGGGGCGGCGTGTGCTGCCCCGCTTTTTAAGTTTGCTGTTATATTTTGGATCGTTATTGACTTCTATTACGGTTAGTGATATATTTATTACAGTAACCGTAATAAGGAGGCAGGTGTTATGCGAGACAATGCGAAAGGCGGTGCGCTCACAGAGGTGACATTCTTTATTTTGCTTTCCCTTTATACCCCGAAACATGGATATGCTGTCATGCAATTTATTGAAGATAGTACAAAAGGGCGGCTCACGCTGGGGGCAGGTACTTTATATGGTGCGTTGAACTCGTTGCAGGAAAAAGGCTGGATTGCACCTTTTGGAGATAGTGCGGGACGGAAAAAAGAATATCTCATCACAACACAAGGAAAAGAAATTGCAGAAAAGGAACTTATAAGGCTCAATGAACTTGTAGGAGTGGCCAATGGAATTATTGGAGGTGCAGTATGAGCAAAAAGTGTTATCGTTTCTTTGGCGGTTTGTTGACTGCCCAGGAACATTGGTTGAATAAAATGTCTGAAAAGGGCTATCGTCTGATTCGGACGGAAAAAATGTTGTATGAATTTGAGGCGTGTAAACCGGATCAGGTAAAATACTGCGTGGAGTTTATCGGGCAAAAATCGAAAGCCAACGCGTCCGATTATCATGAGTTTTTAGAGGGGATGGGTTACAAAGTATTTTATAAAAACATCAACCTGAACTACTCTGTTGGTAAAGTACGCCTACGGCCATGGGCTGAAAAAGGCGGACGCATAGCAACAAATGCCACCACCTTTAATCGGGAACTGTTGATTGTAGAAAAAGATAATGACGGTAAGCCGTTTGAACTTCATACTTCTTATGAGGACAAGGAAAACTATTACAGAAATCTGCGTAATCCGTGGCTGCTGCTCCTGCTTATGTTCGCAATATTTGCGGTTGTAAATCGCTCGGCAGTTTTTGGTGTGCTTGCCCTGGTTTCTCTGATTCCTGTCCTCGTATATCAAACCCAGGTGATGCAGAACAAACGCGAAGGTAAGACAAAAGAATGGTGAGGTGTTTATATCATGAATGAACGAGAAAAAACAATCCGATTATGGTTTGATATGTGGCTCAATCAGCAGGATATGGGGATTGATGATATTTTTACAGAAGATGTGATCTATACAGAAAGCTGGAGTCCCCAGTATAACAACCGAAAAACAGTAAAGCATTGGTTTCAGGAATGGAATACCCGTGGCAAGGTGGTCATTTGGGAAATCAAGCAATTTTTTCATAAGGGAGATCAAACGATTGTGGAGTGGTATTTCAAAAATGAAATGAACAATGGAAGTATAGAGGAATTTGATGGAATCTCGCTGGTTGAATGGACAGAGGATAATAAAATAAAGGCATTAAAAGAATTTGGGTGTAATCGCAATACCTATAATCCATACCAGGAAGGCGATACCCCTCAATTCAAAGCAGAAAAAGCAAATTGGTTTTGAATTGAGTGCTTATGGAGGTAAAATATAATGTATCGGACAGAATTAGTAGAAGGAATTACCGTGGAAAATGTAACAGAGAAAATCAATGCAAAAATAGAAGAAATGGAAAAGGAAAGCTATCGACTTGTTACGATGTCTTTTTGGGGAACCGAAAGAGCTGTACTGGTTTTCAAAAAAGGCTTAAAGGGTAGTTTGCTTTAACATATATACTTGACTTATTCGAATGTCAATGGGAGAATGAGCAACTGCATATCGTATTTTTTTACGGAGGCTGATATGAAAGAAAAAATATTGATAATAGAAGATGATCCGTTGATACGGAATGAATTGAAAACGCTGCTGCAAAGCAACGGCTATGAAACGGTGGCTCCGGAGAAATTTGCTGATGTGATCGACCGGATCAAAGCCGAGCAGCCACACTTGATTTTGCTGGACATCAAACTGCCGGGGACCAGTGGCTTTTCTCTCTGCACCGAGATTCGCACATTTTCCGAAGTGCCAATCATCTTTGTGACAAGCTGCAACACGGATATGGACGAGCTGAATAGCATTATGCTGGGCGGAGACGCTTTTATCACGAAGCCCTATAACACAGCGATCCTGCTTGCGAAAATCGCTTCTCTGTTGAAAAAAGCCTATCCCACACAGCAACGGGAACAGATCGTCTATGGAGATGCGGTGCTGCGTCTGGAATCCAGCAGTTTGGACTATCATGGACAGAGCGTAGAACTTACCAAGAACGAATTGAAAATTCTCTATTACCTGTTCAAGAACGGTGGAAAAATCTGTTCTCGCGGAGATATGATTGAGTATTTGTGGGACAATCAGCTATATGTGGATGACAATGCTTTGAGCGTCAATATCAACCGCATCCGGGAAAAACTGGCGGGCATCGGTCTGACGGATTTTATCAAGACAAAGCACCGACAGGGGTACACGATATGAACAGCAGACGATATTGGAAAAACAGGCTGCCATTTCTGCTGACAAACCTTGTTTGTATGGCTGCACTCACTGTATTTCTGCTGGTGTGCGGCAATTCGGTTTCCGCAGTAGTATTGATCCTGATTGTATGGGCATTGATTTTGCTGACGGGACTTGTCCTCACTTACTGGAAACGGAAGCGGCAGATGAAAAAACTTCTGGATATGGCGGAGCAGCTTTCCGAAAGATACCTCATTTCCGAAGTGATGGAGCTGCCGGAACAGGCCGAGGATCAGGTTTACTATCAGCTTTTGAAAATGGCTGGAAAATCCATGTTGGAACAGATTGGAGAAGTCGAGCGGGAACGCCTGGAGTACAAAGAATACATTGAGCAATGGATTCACGAAATCAAAACGCCCATTACTGCCATGAAACTCCTATGTGAAAACCACCGGACGGACTGGACAAAGGAACTTCTGCTGGAACTGGAAAAGACCAACCGTTTTACCGAACAGGCTCTTTATTACGCCCGCAGTGAGCATACAGAGAAAGATTATTCTGTCCGGGAAATGGCACTGTCCCAAGTGGTGCATCAGGCGATTGCAGATAATAAATATCTGCTGCTCCAAGGTGGTATGCGTCTGGAAGTGGAGGAAATGCAGGACACGGTTTATTCAGATGAAAAGTGGGTGCGCTTTATTCTGAACCAACTGATTGCCAATGCGGTCAAGTATCGTACGGAACAACCGGTTCTCCGCATTTCTACTCATAAACGGCAAGATCAGGTTGTCCTTGTCGTGGAGGACAATGGAATCGGAATTGCTGCGTCCGATCTGCCCCGTATTTTTGAAAAGGGATTTACAGGCCAGAACGGTCGCAAGATTCAGCAATCCACAGGAATTGGTCTGTATCTGTGCAAACGGCTTTGTGAAAAGCTGGGCATTGGCATTGCGGCGGAATCGTCGGAACATGGCACAGCCGTTTCCCTTTCTTTTCACATCAACTGTCTGATTCATGAAGTGCAGGACTGAAAAGCGTTCTGCACTTCTTACATTTTTGTTAGAACTTTGTAAGAAAACTTGATACAAACGAAGCCGCTCTTATTTTACAATAGAGATCAGAGGTGATAAAAATGAAAGAAATTTTGAAACTGGATCATATCCAAAAATATTACGGAAATGGCGGGAATGTTACAAAAGCAATTCAGGACATCAGCTTTTCCGTTCAAGAGGGAGAATTTGTAGGAATCATGGGAGCATCCGGTTCCGGCAAGACTACCCTGCTCAACTGTATTTCCACCATTGATACCGTCAGTGCGGGACATATCTATCTGGATGGAACCGATGTGACGGAAATCAATGAAAAACAAATTGCCCGGTTTCGCCGGGAAAATCTTGGATTTGTGTTCCAGGATTTTAACCTGCTGGACACGCTGACCATTTCGGAAAACATAGCCCTGGCGCTGACCATCAACAAGGTTCCCGCAGGCGAGATTGATGGGCGGGTGCGGGAAATGGCCGGAAAGCTGAATATCACGGATATTCTGGATAAGTACCCCTATCAGGTGTCCGGCGGCCAGAAGCAGCGGTGCGCCTGTGCCAGAGCCATTATCAACCAGCCTAAGCTGATTTTGGCGGATGAACCCACCGGTGCGTTAGACAGTCACTCGTCCCAGATGCTGCTCTCGACGATCCAGAGTATCAACGAAGATCTCGGAGCCACGATCCTGATGGTGACACACGATGCTTTCTCGGCAAGCTATGCCAATCGTATTCTCTTTATGAGGGACGGGGCAATCTTTATGGAAATCCGTAAGGGTGGTGATTCCCGCAGGACTTTCTTTGAAAAAATCCTGGATGTCCTCACCATGATGGGAGGAGGCATGAGCGATGTACGCTAAATTGATTTTTAGAAATGCGAAACGCTCTGCAAAGGACTATCTAATCTATATTGTTACCTTGACGATCTGCGTTACTTTGTTTTATGCGTTTCTATCTATATCGAGCAGCTACTACCAGCCAGATATTGGAACTGCTTATGAAATTACAGCGTTTAGTGATGGTATCAAATTGGCGGTCTGTGCGATCACGCTGTTGTTATTGTTCCTGATACGCTATGTAAACAGCTATATGCTGCGGCGCAAGCAAAAGGAATTTGCCGTACAATCTATTATGGGGATGGAGCAAAAAACAATCGGCTGGCTCTTTTTTGCAGAAACTTTTTTGATGGGGGCTATATCTATTGCTCTTGGTATTGCTCTTGGTGTGTTGTGTTCGCAATTTATGTCCGCTATGCTGCTCGCTTCCTATGGTCATAGTTATGAGCTGACATGGACACTGTTCCCCGATACCGTTCTTTGGACAGTCGGCTTTTTCACAATCAGTTTTTTCGTGGTTGGACTGTTCAATGTCCGTACTATTCGTAAGATCAAGATTATTGATATGCTGTCTGCGGACAGACAAAATGAACCTGATTTGAAGAAGAACCGGTTTATACCGACAATCCTTGTGATCTACTTGGTGCTTTCTATATGGATGTTGGAAACAGGGATTCAAAAGATGATCTTTTTCTTTGATCCACGATTTGCTTTTCCTCTCCACATCTTGTTTTGGGGAAATATCATTTTTCCGGCGCTCACCCTGCTGTGGTCGTTCGTTTGGCTACTCAAAAAGAAAGTATGGACATTGCAAACTTTGCTTATCGGTCTCTTAGCCTGCACAGTTCCAAATACTGTACTTGCAGCTCTCGTACCGGTTTTTGAAAGCAAGTATTATCTAACTCTGGGCGCTGGTACGATCAATCAATATTTGCTGTTCGTTGTTGCAGATTTACTTTTTTTGATATGCGGAATTATTTATCTGTCCAGCAGCGCGATTGTTGCATGGAAAAGCAAATCCCCTGCACACAGGTATCAAGGTAATAACCTGTTTTTCTTTGGACAGATCATATCCAAGCTCACAACAACGACAAAAACAATGACCTTGATTTGCATTACGCTGACAATAGCCATTCTTATGTTCATTATCGCACCAGTACTGACAGAATGGAGTACGGGGTATTTGGATAGTCGCTCCATGTATGATGTTCAGATCAATTCCCGATATAATGATGTGTACGAAAAAAAGGATTTGCCAACAGGCGATTATGAAGCGGTCACAGATTTTTTGACGGAAGAAGGAATTGCGGTAAGCGCAGACTGTGCCTTTAGCCTTTATCTTCCAAATTGTGAAGATTTTCATGACCGTGTAAAACATGAATTTCCTGTGGTTGCTATTTCTCTTAGCGATTATAATGCTATCAGGGAAATGCTGGGATATGAGGCTATTACGCTTGAAGAAAATGAGTTTACGACCCAATGGCATACAACTGCAACAACGGATGAACAAGAAGAATTTATACGCAGTCATGCAGTGGTAGATACCGATGTAGGAAGGTTAACGCTTTCTGAACAGGCCAGTTATCAAGAGGCAATGGGCGAAACCTTATACAATTCCTATACACAAGTTGTATATGTATTTCCAGATAGTGTTTGTCAAAACCTTCTTTCTGTCAAGCGGAACCGTTATATCCAGACATCAAAAGAACTTTCCTACTCAGATGCAGCGGCCTTAGAAAACAGGTTTATAAAGGTCTATCCAGAACTTTCGGAAAAGGGTGTTGGGTATTCCATTCGATTGAGTACGCTGCAAATCAATGAAACAAAGGGTATGAACTTCATTCTAAAGACAGCGATGATTTATGGCGCTGTGGTTTTAATGGTAATGTGCCTCACAATACTTTCTTTGCAGCAACTCTTAGATGCAGGAAAATATAAATATCGTTTTGGAGTTTTGCGTAAATTGGGGACAGAGGAATCCGATATAAAGAAATTGATGCGAAAACAGCTTAGAGTGTGGTTTGGTTTACCGATTACAGTAGCGGTTATTGTATCCTTCGTTGTGGTAGCTTATTTTATTCAATCTGTCTCAAATGAGATTGCTTCTTATATTGGATTTGATAAATTGCTCCTGCAAGTGGGCATTACGGTCGCTGTACTTATTTTGCTTTTGGTTTGCTATTATATCAGCACATGGATATTATTCAGCAAATCCACATCCAATTCAGATTGAGGGGGTGTGATGATGTACTGGAAGTTAGCAATTCAAAATATTCGCAGAAGCCTGCGGGATTATATCATTTACTTTGTGACGCTTACCTTGACTGCGGCATTGATGTACTCATTTTTGGCATTGGGCTTTTCATCAGATGTTCTTGCTATGGCAGAAAATATGTCGATGCTGACTACTGGAATTCTGCTTATGTCAGCTCTGGTTGCTTTTATGTCCTCGTTTGTGATCGGTTATGCGATCCGCTTTATGCTGGGACGACGGAAAAAGGAGTTTGCAACCTACGAATTGATTGGCATGGAATCAAAGACAGTACGGAATTTGTTCCTTGCTGAAAACAGTATCATCGGCACTGGGGCCTTTCTGCTTGGTTCTTTGGTTGGCACAGGGCTTTCCGGTTTGCTGAATCAGGTGGTAAAAAATATCTTTGAGGTGCCGCATACCTATCAGGTTTCCTTTTCTCTCCAGGCATGGGCAGTAACATTTTTGTTTTTTGCCTTGATGTATGGTTTTGGGATGCTCCGAGCAGCAAAGATTATCCGGCATCAGAAAGTAATCGATCTGCTGTATGATAACCGCAAGAATGAAGAATACCGTTTCAAATCATTCCGCCATAGTCTTTTGGTAGTATTGCTCTCAATCGCTGCAATGGTTGCAGGCGTGATTTTGCTTGGGCGGATGCTTCAGACACAAACCAATGAAGCATTTTTGTACCTTGGCGGAGCCTGCCTGCTCATTCTGGTGGGTGTTTACGAGCTGCATCGCCAGATTCCGCTTTTGTTGCACCGATTTGCAAAACAAAATCTGCGCCATAAGTACAAAGAAGAAAATCTGTTCTTCCTGGGGCAGATTGGGCGGCGCATCCATTCTGCTGGCCGGACAATGGCTGTGGTGGCGATTCTTTTAACCATATCCCTGGCAACCATGTTTGTGGGGCTTACAATGGGAGCAGGCTACAAAGCCAACATGAAAGCCTACTATCCCTATGATGCAGGCGTGGCGATTGATGCACCTTTGGAGAAATCCAGCATGGATTCCATCGTTTCCTTTACAGAGGAGCATTGTGGAGTCGAGGATTCTGTGAGCTATTATCTGTATGCGGTTCCTGAAAAACCGATCGAAGCCTTGTCCTTGTCCGACTATAACCACCTGCGTGAGATTTTGGGACTTTCTCCTGTTTCCATGAGCGACAACGAGTTTTTGGTTCATTGTGATACATGGAACTATATGGACGGAATCCGGCAGGGCTTGAAGCAGCAGCCAGAGATCACATTAAATGGTCGAACCTTGACTATTGCAGAGACACCGATTCTGACGGAGCCGATGGAGCAGTATCAAATGGCCGGAACGAAGGGATATGTACTTGTTCTGCCGGATGAAGCAGCTTCACAATTCGTCGGAGAAAAAATCCGTCTGGCGATGAAACTGGAAGATGGCGGATACCCGGAATTGAAAAGCGACTTGAAGCAATTCCTGAACAGTGGGAAATGGCAGCCGGAATTGCAGGCAGGTCAACAGCTCCCGGAAAAAGTAACGATGGGTGTTACAGTAAAGGCGTGGGGCGTTGCCAATTCGCTGACTGGATTTACAGCCATTTCGTTCTGCGGATTGTATTTAAGCATTATTTTTATCATTCTATCCTGCTCGGTTCTTGCATTTGAGCAGCTTTCTGCCATAGACAAAAACCAGAAGAATTATGCAGTCATTGACCGTTTGGGTGTACCGGGCCGCAGGCAGGCTTCCCTGATCCGCAGGGAACTGTCCACAGTCTTTTTGATCCCACTGCTATTCCCTCTTTTACTGACGGTTTTGCTGATCACAGGGGCACAGTTCTTTTTCGGAGAAGCAATCTTGCAGCAGGGACTTGTACCTCTTTATGGTCTGGTGACGATTCTGCTATTCTGTGCAATCTACCTGACCTATTTTGGTGCAACAATGTTCTTATTCAAACGGGTTATTCTTCGGCCTGAAATGAGATGAAAATTGAATTGCTACAAAAATGAAGCAATTCCGCCTGTTTTCTTGCCGAAAAAGAAAGCGATTAGGAGATTTTTGCAACATTTGGCCTTTATCATAGAGTAATAAATTAGAAATGCTGATACCTTACACTATGCAAAGGAGTGGATTACTATGGCAAACAAAGAAAAGCGCTTTGAAACAATCTATACACAGGGAACTTCCTTGAGTATTGTTGTAGACACCGAAACAGGTGTAAACTACCTTGTCCATGATACGGGGATTACCCCTTTGCTGGATAAAAACGGAACAGTCGTTATTACTGAAATAAACAAGTAAACTTTATATTGGCTGCAGGGTATCAGCATTCTAATTATGAATAAGGGAGGGACATATGGGAAAAATCTTTGTATTGTCGGTAACAGACCATGAAGAATACATACTTAGCAGAATTATGGAGATTATTGCAGCCGAGCCAGGATTTGACCATATTGTGTCATCTCATCCTTGTAATACTCTTGTTTTTCCGGGATTGGAGCTTCGCTTGAAGGAGAGAACGGTACACCGAAACGGCGAGTTAATTTCTATGACCCATCGGGAATTTGCGACATTGGTATACTTGGCAAACCACCCGTCCTGGGTATTTTCTGCCGGGCAGATTTATGAAGAAGTATGGGGTGAGGATGGTGAAAACTGCGGAACAGCCGTTGCCAGCGTCATTGGTCAGATCCGCAGAAAACTGACACCGGATATGCCGAAAGCGGGTTATATCCGTACTGTTTTGGGGAGCGGATACAAATTTGAAGTTCCGCAGGGTATGGCAGAATAGAACAATCAAATATATATTAGCTGCGCACATTATGAAGCAGCCAAAAGCGGGAAACCTTTATGATGGGTCTCCTGCTTTTTGTTTTTAGAAAATAGTGTGTGATTGTTGAGAATAGGCGTCATATAGGCGTAAAGGATATGTATAAAGCAAAAAGGAGGCATTACATATGCTTATTGGCGTTGATCATGGCAACAAACAAATTAAAACGGTTCATTGCAACCCCTTTGTGTCCGGTCTGAAGCAGAGTGTCACCCGTCCCTTTGGACAGAATGTGCTGAGGTATCAGAATACCTACTATACGCTGTCTACTGAGCGGATTCCTTATCGGAAAGATAAAACGGAGGATGATCGCTTCTTTATCCTGACCCTATTTGCTCTGGCTGGAGAGATTGAAGCGAGGGGGGCATATTCCTCGGAGGTTCAGCGTATCCAACTGGCAGTTGGACTGCCGCCGGCACACTTTGGCGCCCAGGTGGAACGGTTCACACAATACTTCAGACAGCGAGGAGTGATAGGGTTTGAGATGCAGGGGAAGCCGTATTCCATCTATATTGAAGATGCGGCCTGCTTCCCCCAGGCTTACGCAGCAGCAGCCACCATGCTTCACACGCTCGTGGAGGAACCCAAAGCGGTGATTCTGGATATTGGCGGGTTTACGGCTGACTATCTGCTGATGAAAAATGGAGAGATTGACCTTACCTCCTGTGATTCGTTAGAAAATGGTGTAATTCTGTTGTACAATAAGGTGCGTTCAAAGGTGAATTCGGAGCTGGACCTGCTGTTGGATGAAGGAGATGTGGACGCTATCCTGATGGGAAAAAAGACTCAATATCCGGATGCAGCCATACGGCTGACAGAACAGATGGCGCAGGAATTTATCAATGACCTGTTCAGCACGCTGCGGGAGCGAATGTTGGACTTGCAATATTGCAAGGTAGTATTTGTAGGCGGTGGCGCCATTCTTTTGAAGCGGCAGATCGAAACTTCGGGCAAGGTGGGAACACCATTCTTCGTACCGAAAATCAATGCAAATGCGGATGGCTATGAGTATCTGTACCGGATTGAAACAGCAGGCAGGTGATGGTATGGGCGAGAAAAAAGAACGAGGACGGTTTACGCTGCGCTTTAATGAGGGCGATCCCATACACGAGACTGCCATTGGATTACTGGAGTTACAGAGTCCCCGCACAAAAGCGCAATATGTGGCAAATGCAGTGGTCTACTATAATGAGCACTTTGGGCAGGAGCCGCAGCCACTAAATGCTTCTATTATCAGCAAAGAAGCGGTAGTGGCTATCGTCAAAGAGATTTTGCGGCAGGAAGGTATGGGACAGGAAAAAGCAAAAGAGCAGGCGATCACAGCCAGATTGGTTGAGGGGCCCGTAGCGCCTGTGATGCCTTCAACTGCACAGGAAGTGGACGATGATTCGGAAATGGACGATAGGACACGCAGACTGATTGCTGGTGCCTTGTCTGCATTCCGCAGCCGGGGATAATCAAAAGAGGCATGGGAGCCAGCGATGCTCCTATGCCTCTTCCTGTATGGCCGCGATAAAACTGTCTAAAATATCTTCAAAATGCCTGTATTGTTTGGGTGTTAGTGTGGAAATCTTCTCCATAAGAAGGGAGGAATCTGTTTCTGTGATGACGCCTCGCAACAAATACTCGGTGCTGATGTGAAGTGCATCACAGACTTTGAGGATCGTCTCAGGCCGCATAGCCTTTTGACCCAATTCTGCGGTGGAGATGGTCTGTGGTGTGGCATGAGCCAGCTCTGCCAGAGTTTCTTGGGTCATATTTAGTTGTTTCCTCCGGTCGAAGATCCGTTTACCCATATCTTTCAGTAGATTTTCCATGCGTCACCTCCATGCTATAGTTACATTTTATCCGCTATGACATGGATTATTAAGCGGTCATGGTTGATTTATCTCGTCCATGGCAAGTATAATATGCAGAGGAGTACGCCAGGAAAGGAGAATTATATGAACAGTTTTTCGTGTGTGATTACAGGTCACAGACCGACCAGATTTAAGTTCAAATATAATGAAAAGGATAAACGCTGCCAACGGATTAAAAAGTGTCTGCAGGAGCAACTCATACGACTCTATCATCAGGGAGTACGATGCTTTTGGGTTGGAGGAGCAATGGGCGTTGATATGTGGGCAGCGGAGCTCCTGCTACGTATGAAAGAGCAGCAAGCGTATCAAGATGTGGAATTGTGTCTGGCTCTCCCTTTTGAGGGTTACAATGCAGACTGGGATGACTGGCACCGAAAGAGGATGGATTTTATTTGCAGATATGCTGAGAAGGTCTTAGTGCTGGGCGAAATGCCCTCAAGCGAAAGCTATAAGAAACGCAATTACTATATGGTGGAGCAGGCCGGGCATATGATAGCTGTCTATGATAATGCACACAATATGCGGTCCGGAACCCAGCAGACGGTCAACTATGCCAAGAAGAAAGGACTCCAGATCATTTATATCCATCCAGATACAGCCCAGGTAACAGAGGAAGATATAACTAAAAAATAAAGGAAGGGCTCTAAAGCGGGACACTGAGAGAGGTTGAAAAGCAGTGTGTCCGTTTTAGAGCCTGTTTTGTCATATAATGTCGAATGATTTTCTTTTTACTCGAAAGCGACTCCAATGCTACTCCAAAAGTTTCCGAAAACTGTCAGTTACACTGTAATTATGGCAGTGATCCCAAAACCAATGAAAACTCGATAAGTGGAGGTGGGGGGATGAGATCAGTACAGTACCCAATGAAAATCGGAAGAAGAGGGTGGTCTTTATCCTGACAATAAGGATGAAGGCCGCCTTTTGTTTTAATTTCATAGATTCATAGAATAGTTGGAATAGCATTTGAAAAAAGTATTATTTCACAATTTAACAATTATCAGCAGGGCGGCAGCGTTGCGCTGCCATATCGCGAAAGAAAGGGGATGATGCAGGCCGCCTGTGTGCCGTCCGCATAACTGCGGACAGGGAGTAACGATGTTATGGAAAAAGGATTCCACAACATCGAGCAGTTCATTGCTTTCATAACTCCAGGACACACGGCTTTTCATGAACGGCTCTCAATAGGGGTATATCGTCGAGGCAGGACGAGAGAGTTTTCTCCACATAAGGAAAAACCTCCACCTGCTCGGATGGTATCTATTGAACTGCTCGATGCAGCAATTCAGGGAACAGCTGGTTTTGTCCATTGGTACAAAGCTGGCTGTTTTTGTTTATCACAGCCAGGTTTTGTCCGGTGCAGGTCACCGCCAGAAGCTCAGGAAATTCATAGAAATTCTTGAGACTTTTGGAGGTAAAGCCATGTGGCAACGGAACAATGGACAGGCAGAAGATGACCTGCAATTCAGGTTTACAGCATATTTAGTTTCGGCGGTCAAGCGCCGCAGAAAAGATTATTTGATCCAGCTTTATAAGCGCAGCAGTATAGAGAGTACTGTGGAAGTGGTCTATGAGTCCGAACCAAGCTCAGAGGAAGTGGTTTTAGACAAATTGCCGCTTATGGATGTCATTGAAAATGGAGCGCTTCTGGAGGCACTTCAGAAACTCAATGAACGGGAGCGCCAGATCTTTCTGGCTCGAACGCTGGAGGAAGAAGATTTTGAAACTCTGGGAGTAAAGTTTGAACTGTCCTACAAAGGGGCAGCTGCGCTTTACTATAGGACGATTCAGAAAATCAGAAAGAGCATTGAAGGAGGTGACAAGAGATGAATTTTGAATGTCTGCTTCTCAGCGCCAAGGCGGGAAACGAGGATGCCATTACGACGATTTTGCAGATGTATCGACCATTGCTGCTCAAGTATGCCATTATTGATGGTGTGCTGGATGAGGATTTGTACCAGGAATTGAGCATTATTTTGTTGAAGGCGATTAAGTTGTTTAAGATTTAAGTCAATGAGAAAGGCTCCGAGATCATTATGGCCTCGGAGCCTTTCTTGCTGACTTAAAATGGAGAACTGTTAAATTTATATCCGCTGCCCAGTACAGTCCGGATATAACCGCCCTTCGGCGTATCCGGTGTCAACTTGCGACGGATCTGACCGATTACACTGGCAACAGCGGTACCGCAGTGTTCACCGTCCGCAGCCCACACAGCCTCATAGATTTGGCTGGCAGAAAAGACCCAGCCAGGATGGCGAGCCAGATAAGCAAGGACAGCAAACTCATGATGAGTTAGTGTAACAAGTTGACCTCTGCAGAATACTGCCTGCTCCTTCAGGCGAATCTCAAGCTCCGGAAAGGGGAGAGTGTCATCCGAGAGTGGGAGAGCAATATGGTCAAGCTCTGGTTCGTCTGCAAGGGCTTCCATAATTTTATTGAGTATGTGTTCTTCATGGTCTGCAACGGATAATATTAAAAATTTGCCCATATTGTTCACATCCTTTCTTCTCTCTATATGAATAAGCAGTGGTCTTGTTTTTGGTGAAACCTAAATGAACTGGGGGATAGTATCAGAGCCGTTTCTGTTTATAAAAGGTTGCTGAACACGAAGACTTCAAAATTTTGAGAATGGCGCTATTTGCTCTTGTGTTTACCACCTTACTCGGAATTGAATTTATAACCATAGCCAATTACTGTTTTTATATACTCGTGTCCCATGCAATATGGCTTTAGCCTTTTTCGTATTTGAAAAATCGTGTTTTCTACTGCATGCAAATGGTTATTTGTGGGTTCATGCCAAATCTGTTCATAAATCTGTTCTTTTGTGAATGCAGTTTGAGGAGATTGCAGTAACAGATAAAGGACTTCAAATTCGTTTGTTGATAAATAAACTTCCTGCTGTTCTAATATTACACAATGCCGGTTAACATCAATGTGTAAGGTGTGATTTGTTTGCTTTAATCCCCAAAATTCTTGTGCCATTGTCCGGTCATTCGCAATTTGTTCAAGCAGCAAGGATAATTCATTGAATTTTCTGACTTCCCTCAATTTCTTATATAGGTTGACAGTTATCGTACACCCATATATATCCTTATCAAAATCAAAAATATATGTTTCGATTGAAACAAAGCTATCATTATCAAGTGTAGGGCGCGTCCCAATGTGGGTAACACCGTAATATCTCTTATCGCCTAAAAGAATATCTGCCACATATACTCCTGTCTTTGGCAAAAAATCTTTTTTTTCGATTGCTATGTTCGCGGTAGGTGTCCCCACATGCTTTCCAATACCTCGGCCATGTATAACGGTTCCTGTTAGTGTGTAAATAGGCTCATTTAGTTTTTCTTTCATTTCAATCCTCATATAATCCCATTCATTGACAGGATAATCAAAACACAAGTTACAATAATAAAACTTGCCAATATAAGCAGACCAGTATGCTTTTGTCTTGCTTCATTTTCCGAAGCAGCAACATATCCGCTTTTTCTCAAAGCGGTAACTATGGGCTTATACAGTAAAAAGGTAATGGATGCATTTAACCCACCTTTCAACAAGTTAAATGGAAGAAAGGCAGGAAGTAACAATTCTACAACTGCTTCTCTTGGATACCCCATGTAAAGCGGTGTTACCAAATAGTTCCACAACAGCATAACAACAACCGTTATGAGCCATCCCGATGCCAGACCAATCACTGCACCAGATAAAGTGTGCTTTTTTTTGTAAATGACAGATGCCGTACACGCAAAAGATAGTGTTTGTACGATATTCATGATACAACCTAATATTCCAGTATCGCTTACTGTAATCATTTCAAGGATTGCCACAATGACAGATACGATACAAGAAGTCATCGGTCCCCAAATAAAGCCGCCCAAAGTTACAATAACATCGGATGGGTCGTACTTTAAGAATAGAATAATCGGAATCCTGCCGACAACCATGGTGGCATAAGTGATCGCACATAGCATCCCAATAGTGGTGACTCTTTTTGTTTTACTGTTCATAATTGCTTTCCTCCGTGGCAAAAAATTAACACCCAAAAGAAAAGGTCTTTCGGGTGTTAACATTATAATTAGGCCACAGAAAAGAAAGTAAGCCCCTTAAAATCTGCGGAAATCTAACCATATCTTCTTTCATCCAGACTATACTGTTGGTTTTGGAATTACACCAAATCGTGCGTTTTACGCTCGCGGACTTTACCGCCAATCGGGAATTTCACCCTGCCCCGAAGACACTTTTATTCAGTTGTTTCCCCGCAATTATAACATCAACTATTTTTGGAAGCAATGAGTTGAAGATAGTTCGGAAGTATTTCGGAAATCGAGTCATACTCGGTTACAGTTTTTCATACGAAACTAAGTCAGTGAGTGGAATCCTCATGTGTTCATGTCTTTCTGTATCTGATGGCGCTTCATTTCCATAACCGATTACCAAAATATTGATTGGCTCTAAATTATCGGGTAAATCAAATTCTTTCCGGATAACATCAGGCTGAAAGTAACATACCCATACGGTACCTAAACCTAATTCTGTTGCCTCCAACATCATATGGTCTGTTAGGATAGCTGCGTCAATGTCTCCGGTTTGCTTTTGGTCAAAGGGGCGAACCCATGCTTTGTTATGATCTGCACATACAATAATTGCAAGAGGAGCATTATAAATATTTGCCCCTTTGCTGATTTTTTCCAGTCCCTCTTTGCTTTCTACTGCAATTAAGTGAACCGGCTGTAGGTTTGCTGCTGTTGGTGCAACATGAGCAGCCTGCAAAATTTTATCAAGCTTCTCTTTCTCCACTTTTTTGCCACTGTAATTGCGTACAGAATACCGTTTTTTTGCAATCTCAATAAAATTCATCATGGTCAATCCTTTCTTGGTGCTGTATAATTTAGTTGACATGTTCAATCGTCGTACTAATTTTAACATGGTGCAGTAGAATAACAAGATTGCACTTTTCAGGTAGATACTTCCCTCAAAGAAAGTACCCAAAAAGGAGTGAATATATAAAAATGAATTATCAAAAAGATCAATTTAGTTGTCCAGTGGAAGCCACACTTTTTCTGATTGGAGGAAAATATAAACCTCTCATTCTTTGGCATTTGATAGAAAAACCTTTGCACTACATGGAATTACAACGCTTAATTCCAAAAGCCACACCTAAAATGCTTTCACAACAACTTCGCGATTTGGAAGAATGTGGCATGATTCACAGAGAAGTAATTCCAGAAAAACCACCTAAAACCTTGTATTCACTTACCGCCTTTGGAAAAAGTATCATTCCGGTATTAGATTCTATGTGTAACTGGGGAATACACTTTCTTGAAGGATTGGATATTACACCGCCTTGTGGTTCAAAACTGTAAATAGTCTATTTGGGGAAGAGTAGACTGCCGTTTGTCGAATTTATATATGTTTTTTTCAAGTAATACAGGAAGCAATACTTGCAGCCTTATTTTATATAAAAAGAAGCGCCGGACAGAGCCAATAAGCCTATGTCCGGCATTTCCTATATCACGGATTCAAATTTATATCCACTACCCAGTACAGTGCGAATATAGCCACTCTTTGGTGTATCCGGCGTCAACTTGCGCCGGATCTGACCGATGACACTGGCAACGGCGGTGCCGCAGTGTTCACCGTCTCTATCCCATACGGCCTCATAAATCTGGCTGGCTGAGAATACCCAGCTGGGATGACGAGCCAGATATGTAAGGACAGCAAACTCATGGTGAGTCAGAGTAACAAGTTGACCTCTGCAGGATACTGTCTGCTCCTTTAGCCGAATTTCCAGATTTTTAAAAGAAAGAATGTTGCAAGGGAGAGGAGGCGCAATATGGTTAAGCTTCGGCTCGTTTGCGATAGTTTCCATAATTTTATTGAGTATATGTTCTTCGTGGTCAGTGACGGATAATATTAAAATTTTGCCCATATTGTTCGCCTCCTTTGCTTGGGGTAAATGCGGAAAACTGTTGTGCCAGTGGCCGCCAACTGTACCAGAATCAGCACAGCAAATAGACAAAAGCTTCTTTATCCACCTGCTTTCACTGATAAGGTCATTCTAAAACCTAAATGTCCACAAAATATTAGAAAGTTCGGACAGTTCAAAAAATAGTGTTCTACTCAACCGTTTCAATCGAATCCACAATATTCATTTTTGAAATTTTCCGTAGCGGAATTGCTGTTGCCAGCAAGCAAGCTCCTACTGCCAAGAGGGTTGCTTCAAGAATGGGCATGACAGGGATTGCAACAAGCTGGATGGTGTCGCTCGTGGCCGCCTCAATGAAGATCGTACAAACATATCCCAGCACGCTTCCAATCACAGAGGCAATGATTCCGTAATATGCACCTTCCCAAAGGAAAGTTTTATAAAGGCTATCGGCACTCATTCCAATGGCCCGCTGCATACCGATTTCTGTTACTCTGGTGTGAATATTTGTGTAAACGGTATTGATGATATTAAGAATACCAATCAGGCCAACGAAAAGAATCAGCCCCCATGCCAGCATTTGAATTTGTGCAAAGCTCTCTTTTAGTTGCTGGTCGGTTTCTTCATATGACAAGAATGTTGTCCCCGGTATTCTGTTACAAAACGCCTCGATAAATGTATCAAAGTTTTCCCTGTCAGCACCCTCGTTCAGTGTAGGCAAAAACTCTGAATAGGTATCTTTTCCCGTCAGGCGTTCATAGATAGCATCATCAACGATCACTTGAACACCATTTGTGAAACCGCCATTTCCAATACCAAGATAACCGTCATAGCCATCCAAGGTTTTCAAAACATTCAGCTCCATTCCCGCAACACAGATGCTTTCTCCGGCCTCTATATTTGTAAATTCAAGAACATCTTCGCCGTAGCTCATGGGAATAGGATTCCTTACTATACAGGCGTTCCCTGATTTCAGTTGTCCAAGCTGTTCTTCTGGTAATTGATCCCCCATAAAATAATCCCAATATTCATTGTTCAATCCGACAACCTGAAAAGTTTCGCCGGGTTTCAGTTGAAATTCAAGACTGATTTCATCGAGCAGCCCATTTTCATTTTGTTCGTAAAGCGAAAATTGTATGGCGGCTACACTTTGCACAGCTTCATTTTTCCGCAAAGTGTTCAGATCATCTGTGGTAAATCCAATACTTTCATTTGTGATCTGATAATCTCCTACATGATTATCTTGCAGGGCGCTTGCAGCGTTCAGGAGAGAGGAAAACCCTTGCAGGGCAATAAAAACCGTGATACTCATAACAAGGGACAAAATTGTAATTGCAGTACGGCCTTTATTTCTCTTTAAGTTCAGGCGGGCATAATATGCTTCAAAATGATGGATTTTCTTTGTTTTACGCTTTCTGCGCCGAATTTTTAGATTTGTTCCAGACATCGCCATAATGGGAGATACCCTTGCGGCTGATCTGGCTGCTGGTAATGCTGCAAACAACGCAAACGCCAAAGTGATTGCTCCGCTTAAAACCAGTAAGGTTCCATTCAAAGAACTGTTCTCTGCTATTAGAGTTTTCAATTCAGAAGCATCCTGAACCAAGAACAATTCAGGGGAAACCAGGCCGGTAGCTGCCTCTAAAATTCCTCTGGCACTCAGGAAACCAAGAAGCATACCAATAGGAATCCCCATCAGGCACAATAGGATTACTTCAATTACAATGATCTGATAAAGCTGTCCTTTTTCGCCTCCAATAGCCCGAAGTGTTCCATATCCCTTTATCCGTTTTGATACAGATATTTTCAGAATGTTGTAAATCACAAGACCAGCAGCCAGCAAAATCAAAGTACCCACTAATATCCCTGCGACTGTCATAAAAGAGAATCCCTTATCATTAGCACCCTCGGAATTTGCAGTATAGGAAATTCCCAAGGCGTTCAAATATACAATATTATAGCTGGTATCAAGCTCATGGATATTAAATTCCTTATTGATGTCATCGACAACTGCTTGAAAATTCTTTTTATCGGCAGTCCGAATATCCACATTGTAATAAATATAAGATTCCGTTAAAAGTTGTTCAGCAGTTCCTTCCCCTACAACTCCCGTAACAGTGCCGCTTGTATATCCCAAGTAGTTATTTTTCAATATCCCTGTAAGAACAAATTCTGCTGTATAGGAATAGCTGTCCGCAATGTTGTGGCGAAGATTTTTTTGCAGTGAAAGTGTAATCTTATCTCCAATACCGCCCTCAAAGCCAAGATATTTCAGAATATCTTCAGAAAGCGCTATTTCCATCGGGGCTTCCGGCAGACGACCTTCTTCTACACTGGTACTGGATGGATAGATAGCGGCAGTATCATCCCAATATTCCATCAAACCAAGAGTAAGAGATGGGGAGAGTTCTAAACTTCCCATATAAATAGATTTGCCTACATAGGAAAGACGCTCATCCTGTTCCAGTGCATGAAGCTGCTCTGCATTCATCTGCAAAAAAGTGGCATATCGGTTTCCTCCGATAGCGATGGCCTGCTGTTCCCGCATTGCACTAAGTACGCCAATGGATTGTCCTACAATGGTTGTCATCATAGTAGACAGCACAACGGCAATCAAAATAAGAATAGAAGTGACTTTTTGGGACAGTAGTTCTTTCAATGCTAATGTACGATAAGATTTCATTTCGCTGTCACCTCCGCAAGCACACCATCTACGATCTGAAACTGGCGGTCTGCCATTCGCGCAATACGGCTGTCATGGGTAATGACAACGAGAGCTTTACCCATCTTTTTCCATACATTTTGAAGCAGTTCCATGACTTCGCCGCCGCTTTTGCTGTCCAGATTTCCCGTAGGCTCATCAGCAAAAATTACATCCGGCTTTGCAATCAAAGCGCGGGCGATGGCTACACGCTGCTGCTGGCCGCCGGATAACTCATGGGGCAGATGTTCCAAGCGGCCCTGAATGCCAAGCAGTTCTGTAAGCTGTTTCAGGTATGCTTCATCCGGTTTTTGTTTATCCAGCAAAAGAGGCATGATAATATTTTCTTTCGCCGTCAGAACCGGAAGCAGATTAAATTGCTGAAAAATAAATCCAATCCGCTTCCGGCGGAATGCCGACAACTCCTTATCGCTGTAACTGTAAATATCTTTACCATCATAGGTCAGCGAGCCGGAAGATGGCTTATCCAAGCCGGAAAGCAAATGAAGCAGGGTACTTTTTCCGCTTCCAGATGGTCCCATAATAGAAATAAAATCACTGGATACAATTTCGAGATTCGCATGATCCAAAGCCACCACTCGGTTTTCACCGTCACCATAAATCTTTGATAAATTCTTTGCCTCAATATTCATAAAAAACACTCTCCTTATTTGTGGTATAAGGAGAGTGTAAATGATAAATCTCAAAAATCGCTCAAGGATTACACGAAATGAAAAATAGCAGTTGCGGATGCACCGCCCCCAACCCTATTTTCCAAAATCAATCGGCCACCATGTTTTTCACATAAAATTCTGCTGCTGTAAAGCCCCATTCCGAAATGTGAGGAATTACTACTTGTCGTTTCAAAAGGGTTTGGCCCATTCTGCACGAGAGACAGCGGATAACCAGCACCATCATCTTCTACATTCAAGGTCATAGAATCATTTTGCAGCGTTATTTGAATAGAGATTGCTTTTTCTGCAAATCGCGCCGCATTTCCAATCAGATTTTCCGCTACGGTAAGAAATAGCCCGTGATCTATACAAACAGTTCCGCCTGATGGGACTAAAACAGAAACTTTTTTGGATAGCGCCAACAGTCGTGCTGTTTCCTGCAATTCACTCTGCAAAACGGATAGTCTGATTTCTTTTGGCTTAACAGAGAGTTGTTCCAACTTTTGAACACTGCTCATAGCTTCTACATACTGCTCAATCCGTAAAGTGTAACTTTCCAGCCGGTCTATGGTCTGTTCGTCCTGAATACCTTGCCGTAAAAGTTTTACACTTCCTTTTAATACCGTAATCGGGTTACGCAGATCATGGGAAAATGCGGCATTGAGCCGTTTGCGTTCCTCGGCCTGTTGCCACAACAGCCGATTCGATTTCAGAAGTTCACTCCGCATTTCTTCAAAGGCAGCACATAGTTGTCCCATTTCATCGTAAGACAAAATCGGCAGCGAAAAATCCAGATCATTATTCTGAATCCGCATAATGCCATTTTGCAGGCAGGAAATAGGCTGCTTCAATTTGAGATAATAAAAAAGAAAGACTGAAACAATCAATCCACCTACCGGGAAAAGAATACAGGAAAGCGTCTGCACAATATTTAGGATAGCCAAAATGCGCTGTTGTGACGCCGTAGGAGATGGCAGGGGTACGATTGAACCATCCGATAGGATTTCTACACCGCCTAAAGGATAATAGTTTTCAATGCCACGGCAAAGAAAGATAACCGCACCAAGCAGGAGAAATGCCACCGCTAAACAGGAGAGGGATAATAACAGGAAAGATTTCTTTAGTCCCATATTTTTTAGGCGTTCCACCGATACCCACACCCCCAAACTGTTTCAATGTAATTGTGCAATGTATGTGCTGCAAATTTAGCGCGTATTTTCCGGATATGCTCCATAATTGTATCGCTGTTTCCGTCCCCATCTAATCCCCACACACGCTCATAAATCCGCTCACGATCAAAAACCTGTCCTGCATTGAGGGATAAAAGTTCTACAATCTCAAACTCCCTCTTAGATAGCGGGATGTTCTGATTATTGATTGTAACTGTTCGGGCGGAATAGTCCAGTATCAATTCACCAAAGAAGCGTACTGCCGAATTATTTTGGCGTCGCTGCTCACGGCGCAAATGTGCAGCAATACGCGCCCCCAATTCATCCAAATCAAAGGGCTTGACGATATAATCATCCGCCCCGGCCTGAAATCCAATAATCTTATCGCTGGATTCAATACGAGCAGTCAAAAAAAGAATGGGACAGGCTATGTGTTCCCGTATCTTCTGGCATACAGTCAGGCCATCCATTCCAGGCATATTGATGTCTAATAAAATTAAATCTGGTTTGTAGGCTACTTTTTTGAGTGCTTCTTGGCCGCTATAAGCGGTCAGAATATCATATCGTGTTTGAAAATAACTCTGTATCATATCAACAATACCGCGTTCATCATCAACGATCAGTAATTTAGGATTCAAAATCATGCACCTCCATTCTTTATATGATATATGGTAAATCTCAAAAATCCCTCAACTTCCTTTGCTTTTGCGGATATTATAACAGGCAAATGTCTGCGAAATATTACAACGGACAGATTTTGAAAAATATATTTCTTTATAATTATATAGCAGGTTGACTTTTGCAACAAGATTTTATAAGTGTACATAAAAATAAATAACTATTTCATAGAGAAAAATGCACCGAATACAGAGTCGATAGGCATACTGTATCCGGTGCGTTGCAGACTTTTTAACCTTTCAGATAGTAATGCACATAGGCATTATAATCTCGACGCCTGGTAATCAACCGCAGCCAGATATAAAAGTGAGCAGTTTCCGAATACAAATTGAATTCGGTGGGCTCGCTGGTGGGTTGGGCGTACCCTCGGCAGAACCGTGTCAAGGTGTCCAAATTCCGAAACTCCGGCAGTTGGAACAGCGCATTCTGGAAAGCATCAATTTCATGGGCAGCTTCCAGAATGGGCGCGCTCTTTTGGCACTGATGCCAAGTGGTCCACCATTTCCATCCATCATAATCAGAACGGGAATAGGCTATCTCGCTGGCAGGCCGGGAACCCTGCTGGAATAGATCTTCAAAGGTGCAGGAAGTAGTCAGCAGCGGAGCTTCAAAATCGGTCTGCTGCTGGCTCAAACCGTTTTTGACAGCTGCCCATTCTGTTAGAGGAAGTGGGCAACGGTTGGCATCACGCAGGGCTTCATCCATACCGCACGCCTCGCAGATATGGACATCTGCATAGCGGCTCAGGGCGTTGATGACCAGCCGGTGGTCCAGTGGCTGCCCACATCGAAGACACAGGGGTGGTTGCTCCGCTTCTGGGGTAAACAGCAGTTTGTCCTGCTGCCATACGGTTTCCAACATGGATTTGGGATAGATATGGATCTTCATGATGATGTCCTCCTAATTTTATTCCTTTAATATTCGTACCGTTTCCTCCGGTCTTCAGACCAGGGAGGGTAGACACGCAATTCTTCCTGAAACATGGCCATCAGCTCGGTTGCCATGTCCTCTTTACGCCGATAGATGCGCTGCTTCTCTGTACCATCTGCATAGAGGATGGTAGTTTGGAGTGCGGGACCTTTCTGCGTGAAGATGAATTTGCGGCCATGAGAAGGGTCAAATGCCTCGATCCAGAGGGGCAGGGTGGAGGAACTCCCATCCAGACACCGCCAGCCGCTGTAATCGGTGTAGCTGAATCCGTTGATTTCTCGCGCCAGTCTTCGCAGGGCAAGATACAGCCGCTCAAAGCGGCGCCCCAGCTCGCCTTTCTGCCGCCGGATGTAGAGGGTATGCCCCTCATGATCCAGGGCATCCAGTTCTTTGCCATTAAACAGGTATTCAGGGTAAAGGCAGCCATCCGATTCAAGAATTTGCCCGGTAGGTTCCGCAAGGTGATTGTCTGACAGCCAGACTGGAAAAAGTCCGTCTGCGGCTTTTATATTGATGAAAGCGCAGTGGTCGGGCCGGATTCCGGTTAAGTTGGTGGTAAGGGTTTCCCAAAAAATCAGGATGCCGTGATCCTTTTCATAAAGCTTGATGGCGAGATTGCCGTTGGGATAGGTACTGATTTTCAAAGTCAGCTGGGATCGGTATTCGCCCAGCGTAAATGCGAGAGTATTCATAAGCGTTTTCCTCCAAAGAAGCACCGGACGTCTGCAAAAATGCAGATTTCCGGTGCTTCTTAGTGTGTGTTCCGGACAAGGAAACCGGAGCAGGGAGAGGAATGCAGTTCCTCTCTGGTCATCGTCAGCTACACAGCCAAAGTTTTTGACTCGAACTGATAGCGCAGAACCTGAGCCAGCTTTGTCCTGTTTTCACAAGTAATGCGATAGGTAGGGCCATAGTTGTGCCGCTGTTCATCCATCCTTCGAATGGAAATGCTAAATCGGGTGCCCTCCTGAGTGATCCACAGACGCCTGCCCGTGGCAGCATCTTCAGCAATAATCCATAAAGGGCACTGCATGGTCATGTAGGTCTGGGGGTAAGCACGCCAGCCGCTGCGGTCATGGTAACAGAAACCGGGGGTAGTCTGCCGCCTTTCATTCAGTACATCATAAATTGCCTTATATTTCATGCGCTGCACCGCCTTTCAAAGTTTTTCAGGTAGCCTGCATACCCTTCCGGGTCCAGCTCCTGCAGCCGGTTGGCACGAAAACGATATTCAGGATAGGTGCAGAACCCACTCTGCATGGTGCGGCCGGTTGGGATAGCCAGACCATGTCGGATGAGCCAGGTGGGAAATTCCGAATCGGCATTGGTGTCGATAAAGGCATGGTCTTTTTGCCGTTGGCCGGGCAGGTTGACGGTGAGAGTCGCCCAGGGTTCCGGGTCGCCGCTTTCCCATGTCACCATTTGTATGGCAAGGTTTCCATTCAGGTAGGAAGTCACCTGCAGCTGGATGGGGTGCGTGGCGCCAAATTTCTTGTAAGGCAAGGTAACAGGTGCCGCATCGGTATCAGGTTCTTCGTCCTCCACGCCCAGTTCCCAACTAAGGGACAGAATCTGGCTCTGGCTCAGCGTGCGGGCATATTTCTTTGCGTATTTTGGCTTGAAGAGCAGGGTACCGTCCTGCAGGAGCAGCTTTCCTTCTTTTTGCTCCTGGATACAGCGCAGCCCATGCAGACGGGGCTTTGCGCGCTCCACCGCATCGTGGATCTTCGGATGGTCAAACCATATGGAATACTGTACGGCTACATGGAGATGGGGATGCTCCTGAAAGCGTGAGCATAGGAGCTCCAGCACCTGTTGACAGACTTTTTTTCGTTTCTCCAGCGTCTGACGCTCGTTAAAGGTCAGCGTGAAATATGAGAAATCCCGTTCGGATGCGTCTGCGGCGCCGTTAAAGGGATTACACCAGAAGTACAGGTCCCATCGGTCGCTGCCATAGGACACAGGGATATTTTCGTCATACTGGTAGCAGACAAAGTCCTGTGCGATAGCTTCCATGACGGGTTTCATTGCTGCGCTGCTCTCCAAACTTGCTTGGCGGATATACTGATCCCATTCTTCGCGGGTGTGGCTGTCGTAAAACTGTTTGTTGGCTGCTGCCTCTGCTTCGGTGCATAGAGACTGCAGGCGCAGGGAGTGGACATCTTCTTTGACATAGCCTTTTTCAAACCATCTGGTATCAATATTCATATGAGAACGATCTTCGTGGATTTTCATTTTGCATCCTCCTTGTGTATAGTTGCTGCATTTTTTGACGCAGTGTGGTCATTGGTCTTTCCAGTCATAGAGCAGTAGGTCATGTCCGGAAGATTTGGCTTCGGCTCTTTTGTCCCGGAAACGGTAGTTGGTAAACACAAAGCCGGTGGGCTTGTGGGTATAGCGGACAGCCAGAATGTGGAACTGACTATTTAGCCATTCAGCTGAGTCTACGGCTTCCTCAACGGTGTTCTCAAAATCGGTGGCAAAGAGCCAGTTTTCCCAGTACCAACCATGCCCAACCGTTTCTATGACATCCGGCAGGGAGAGCAGCTTTTCCCTTAGTGCTTCCTGATTCTGCAGGTGCGGATATTGTGTATGAACGGACTGCACCAGCGATTGGCGGAATTGGCAGAAAGGTACGAAGGGTTTCTTGCCTTCAAAGTTACCATTGCCGTCCAGTGCACAGACTACGCCATCTGCAATCACTTCAAAGATGAGGTCTTCCCGGATGAGACTGCCATTTTCATTCCAGTCCGGTGTAGAGCTGTACCATGCGCCGCTTTCGGTATCCCGGTTGTAGTAGCGTACCGGTTCTGCAATGGTGCAGAATACATCTATACAGAATCCGGGATCTTCAAACAGAAAAGATATTTGTCGTTTTATCATCAGGTGTTTCCTCCTAAATGAAAAAAGGACCGGCAGGCCGCTAAATGCAGTCTGTCGATCCTTTCGGTTATAAGCCGCAGGTAATGCGGCAGGGTTCCTCGTTAAATCAAAGAGATAGGCACGATCAGATTGTTCTGATCAAAAGCGCCCAACTGGTCAGCCATGCACAGGATAGCACCAGTGCCGCGCTGCAGTGGGGACTTGTCGATCAGGTCAAATACCTTCGTCAATTTCTTTGGCGGCGAGGCCATCTTTTTGATCTCGATGGGAAACAGTTTTCCGTCACGCTCCAGGATCAGGTCGATTTCTCTGGCATCCTTATCCCGGTAATAGTACAGGAATGGCTCCTGGCCGGCGTTCTGATAGGTCTTGATGATTTCCGCTACGGTATAGTTTTCCAGTAGTGCGCCGCTCATGGCTCCTTCCATGGCTGTCTCCGGACTGCTCCAACGGGTCAGGTAGCAGACAATGCCGGAGTCGTAGAAGTAGAGCTTGGGTGTGGATACGGTGCGTTTGAGGACATTATTGGAATAGGGTTCCAATAAAAAGATGATCCCCAGCGCCTCCAGAACATGAAGCCAGTTTTTGGCTGTGGTCTGGTCGATCTCCGCATCATCGGCAATGCCCTTGTAATTGACCTGCTGGGAAGTCCTGGCGGCAACAGAACGCAGGAACCGCAAAAACTTCAAGCTGTCAATGTCATTGGACAGCCGCCGCACATCCCGTTCCATGTAAGTGTCAATGTAACTGGAATAGAAGATGGAGGCATTGGAATAGGTTCCTGTGACCAGGGCAGGCATCCCGCCCTGATGGATATGCTGAAAGACCTCTGGCGTGTTCAGCATTTGGCGTCCGTTCTGCCGTTCGGACAAAAGAGGCAGCTCCAGGCTGAACGGTGGTTCAGGAGGCCGTTTCATGATCTCACTCTGGGAAAGCGGTGAGAGGTGGAGCAGAGCCACCCGGCCTGCCAGAGATTCCTGTACGCCCTCCATCATCTTGAAAAGCTGAGAACCCGTCAGCCAGAAATCGCCGGGCTGATGGCGTTCATCTACCATGATTTTGATATATGGGAACAGTTCCGGTGCGTATTGCACTTCGTCAATGAGCAGCGGCGGCTGATACAGCTGAAAGAACATCTTTGGGTCCGTCTTGGCGAGTTCCCGCAGCGTCAGATCATCCAAAGAGACCTTTTTGCGCCCCTTGCCCTCGACCTCTATCAAATGTTCCAGCATGGTAGTTTTTCCAACCTGCCTTGGGCCGGTAAGCAGAAGCACAGGATACTGTTCATTCAGCTCCATCACCGGTTTCTCCATGTGTCGGGTGATATACACAGGCGTTCCTCCTTTCTTAATTTCGGCTGATATATTATTATATACCTATTTTAGCCGAAAAAATCTGATTTTGCAAGTAGGCAGTCTGCAAAGTAAATTTCAGTAGCGATTTTAAGGGTCATTCCTGCGCAGCGGAGGGGTTGATCATTTCCTTCAGACTGGCGATATACTGCTTCCATGCCTGTCTGGATTCTTCAGCACGCTTCAACTCGGCAAGCTGTTCTTCCGGTGACAGGGCTTCAAACTCGCATTGGCGGCAGTCCCTATCAATATCCAGAAAGATGCGGTTCAGGATGGAGAGAGCCAGTTCTGTAACAGTGGGGCTGTGTTCGTCAAGTGCTTTGCGTCCCTGACGAAACAATTCCAGATAGCGCTCATATTGCTGTTCGCTGATGAATTCCCAGCCGTAGGCTTCCTGGATGTCGCTTTCGCTATGGTATTGCATAGCTGCTTCAAATTCTGCCTCGCGGTCTGCGGCTTCCTTTTCGATGTGCCGCTTGAGCTTGGCGCGGATGCGCTCCAAGTCTTTGAGCAAAAGCTTGCAGGCTTTGGCCTCCATGAGATAACCGTGTGCTTCGCTGTTTAGATATTGCTGAGATGTATTTTTCATGCGGCAGCTTCCTCCTTGGATTTGGATTGAACAAAGAGTAGGAACCCATTGCTGGTATCCTCCAGAAGCTGCCATGTACCATCCCGCCAGACGCAGGCGGTTGCATCGTTGTAGACTTCCGGCGTCTTGGGCGGGTCGTCAAAGCATTCCGGCGTCACATAAAGGCACATATGTCCCATATAGAAGGGCTGCAGAGCTGCTTCTATCTCTTTGCGCAGGGCAAGGGCGAGGGATTCGATCTCGTCAATATCCTGGCGCTGAAAGGCAGCATCTGAGATCTGTTTGAGCCGCTTGGTTTGCTTCACAGCTGCATCTATATAGGGTACGGCCTCATCAAAGTATTTGTGTTTGATCCGCATACCGTCAAATACCAGAAAGCGGGTATAGGCGGTAGCGGCTTTACAGATGTCTTGCCGCAAGGCATCAAATGGTTTTTTGTACTTGGTTTTCAGCACCTCCATGGATACGACCTGCAGATTGCGCCGCAGGGTTTCCAGATGGTTCACTAAAGTGGTGCGTAGTTCATCTCGTTCCATAGGCATCCTCCGTGGGTAACTTCCGGGCGGTTATCCGCGCCGGAAGTGGCGGCAGTGCTCATGCACATTGGCGTGGGTAAACGCAAAGCTCTTGCAGGCCAGCAATCGGTTCCGTTCTCTGGAAGATTGCCGGGCAACGTTTGCATGATACTTTTTAACAGATGTTTTTATAGGGTTATTCGAGTTCAGGTTCCCAAGGGGTATCTTCCTCATAAGGCGCAGCCTCCTTTTCATTGTCAGTGGACTTGTCGGCAGCCCGTACCGTCAGCAGAAGGGCATCTTCCCCGACATCGCTGCTGTGGGACTTTTGGGCTCGTTTTCTTTTGCATCGTTCCACGGCTTTGTCATAGTCGTAGCCGATACCAGCTTGCAGCTTGTCCGCAATTTTACGTAGCTTTTCTGCATGGTACTCATAGGTAGCACGATGGAATCCAGTCAGCTCCCACTGATCGCACACCGATTCCAGAAGCCGGACATAATCCCGCAGTGCGTTGACTGTTTTGTAGATATCGCCATAGCAGGTAGTAAAGGTATGGACGCCATCAAGATCCCGAAAGCAAAAAATCAGTTCTTCCCCCAAAAACTGTTCCAGTTGGACTGATTGTGCGATCATTGGCCGAAAAGCTTCCTGGGGCAGTTCGGGCAGTCTGTTCTCATCCATTGCTATCCTCCTCATGTTCCGGTATTGGCGGCTGTGGGCCTAAGCCTGCCGCAAACATCTGCACAGCGGTACGGTAACCAGAGGCGTATGCCTGCTCCAATACAGCAGAATTGCGGCATTGTACCGCAGTCTGATACTGTTCAAAAGCGATGGATGCCTCGTTGGAGAGCAGCGGGAGCAGAGCTTTTTCTTTCTGTTGTACTGCCTGATTAAAAGGTGTGAGGCGTTTATCAAGCTTGAACACATCTGCTTCATATTCGCCATAATAGAGCGAAGTGAGAAAGCGTGGGTCTGCCGGAAAGGATATAGCAGATGGTGCAGGGCGGGAAAGCGCCGCCGCAATATCTTTGAGTGTGTTGATCAGTGCAGGGAGCTGAACATTAAAAAATCTTTGCCCCATTGCTGTTTCGTGTAAATTCATAAAATGAGGCCCCCTTTCTAAAAGCCATTTGCCTTTTACTGTTCCCTGGCAATCCGGTGCAGGTCTGCTAACAGGTGCCGGTTATTCTGCTCATACTGAGGCTGAAAAGGCTGGTCTAAATCAAAATTGTAATAGCGGTAGTAGATCACCTTGAATACAATGCCCTGCCGCATGTCAGGGTCAATGGCGCGCATCAGTTTGCCCAGTTCGGTGGCGATCTCATATTCCCGCTTTACATATTCTTTGTCTTCCCTCTTAAAATTCTGATACAACCAGTCCTTGACGGATACCCGGCTGCCGGTAAAGTGGCTCCGGTGCCGGTCCAGACACAGGCAGTATTCAAAATCACGGCCACGCTCCCCTGGACCTACGGTAAGAGGATAGATACGGCAGGTACGGGTACGGGCAGGGTAGACGGAACAGCGCCCATCCATAAGGAAGATACAGGGGCCGTTTGGGGCTTTTGTCTTGAGCATATAGATAGGGAAGCCTTCTTCGGTCAGTGGTTCCGGTTCGCAGTAGCGGAACAGGAAATCCTCTATTCCTTCAATGGGCTCACCTTTTGTTCGGAGATAGCGAGCCAGGCGGTAGGCGTCCAGACTCTCCACCATTACACAGCCTTCGATATTGCGGCAGCACGCCCCGCATTGACGGCAGGAAAAGGTAAACTGGTCTTTGGGGCGGACTGGTTGAATTTCATTCATGATTTCTTCGTTCATTTTGTTCCTCCATAAAAAGAGCCGTGACGGAATGGTATCCGCCACGGCCAGAACTTGTGGAATAGTCAGCGGGAGCCGGCTGTTCCAATCCATTTACAGTCCCTTCACGCACATGCGGCCAATCTCACAGGGAGCGGACTGACAGCCGCCAGCGGAAAAGGGGACATGGACAGATGGTAGTGGGAGTTCTGCGTTTCAAAACGGACGCAATCCTCCGACTCCTCCAGAATCGCCACCACACGCGAAGTGTGGTAGATGTTTCCTCCGGCGTGCAGAAGCGCACCCCGCCCAACAGACAGTGGACGTAGCAGAGAACCATTCAAAACGATCTGTTTCTTTTCTTTCTTCATTCGGTTTGACCTCCAATCTTTTTGAAAATGTGGATGTAAGGGTATTTCGTATCTGTAATGGGTTTACCCATAGCAAATGTCCAACAGCACATCATGGACTTCGGCCAGAAGCTCTTTAATGCGCCGCATAGGAACCTTCTGGGTGCGGGCAATCTCACGGATACCATAGCCGCCCTGTTTCAGATGCACAATATCCATTTGCTGCTTGGATACTCTGCCGGCCAGTTCGTGGAGCAGAAGATCCATTTCCAACTGCTGCATGATTGGGTCATGGGCAGGAATGGTATCTTCTAAAGGTGCACCATCAGGATATAATCCGACATGAATACTGAGAACCTCCATATTGCGCTTGCGGCGCTCCTGGGTACGGAAGTAATCGAATAAGCAGAATTTCATTCTCCGATTAGCGATGGTGGAAAAAGTGAACTGTTGTGCGGTGAGATCAGAAAAGTAATCCCGAACGGCTTTCAGATAGCCGAAAATGACTACATCGTAAAATTCATCTTCTGGCAACCGGTTTTCGTTCAGAAACTTATAGACCAGGCTATGATGGGCGGTGGCAAATGCCTGTTGTTCTTTGGTTAATGGTACTTCACATAACATTGTATTTTCCTCCTTAAATAAAAAAAGAGGGATACCTCCGGTGTGTTCAACCGAAGGCATCCCTTTGTTCATGTGTCATGTGGCGCAGGTCACATCAAGATACTTATGCGGGCAGCTGCTCGCAGTCACCATTGATCTGGCTGACAGTATAGTGACCGTCTGCCGGCTCGTTGGTCATGGCGCCAGGCTCGATTACATAATCGCAGCCGGTGTCGCGCTGCTCCTCAGTGATTTCGGTACGCTGTTGGAGCAGGAGTTTGATCTGCTCCTTAAAACTGTTGGCGTAAGCCCGGATCTGAGCCAGTTCCTCGCCCTGGAAATCCTGCAGCAGTTTGAAGGTAGCAACACTGTAGTCATTGGTGCCGTTGTTCTCACGCTTGAGACCAATCTGCACGATGCTTCCGCAGGTGGCGCGGCAGCGGAACATAAAAGCTCGATTCAAAAAGTCTTTGAAAGGTTTGATGCTGGTGGGGGGCAGATTTATCTGCAGAGGCATGTACTCTCCACTGCGGAGCAGGTAGAGTATACGCATATTTTTGCAGGCTTTTCCCTTGCTGCCATCAGGTGCAGAACCAAAGCGGTTCATTGCGCAGGTGGCGCAGGCACCGCCGGGTGTACCGATGCCGATCTTGCCATCCGCAGAAGAACAAAGCGGCGTGGTATCGTCATCGTACTCGCTGCCGGCCGGCCAGTAGGCGCAGGTGGCGTGGCTATGCAGAATGACGCCTACCAGAGTCTTTTCATAGTCAGGATTGTCCGGATCATCGGACGGCATCTCGAACTGGAGTGTGCCGCCGGCGGGAATCTTGACACGCGGAAAGCTCATCTGCAGACCATCGGCGTCCTCGGCCAGTTCCTCGGCGCTGAAATCGCTTTCGATCATAGTGGGGAGCATGAATTTTTCCTGTTTCATCAAATCGCTGTTCTGATTATACATAGTGGTTCCTCCTTAAAAATGTGATGGTTGCAGATGGTCAGGCGGCCATCTGATTGATACGGTTCCACTGCTGCCGGGGCATGGACAGGATATTGTATCCGATCCCCTCCAGGGCAGTGGCGCGGTCATAGCTGTCCACATCCTGACTAAAGCGTGTTACGGCATTGGATAGCCCATAGAGGGTCAGATCCTTGCCTTCAATCAGACGCTGCAGAACGCCGGTGCTTTCTTCCTCGGTGATATTGAAATCCTTGCTTGCCAGACGGACAACACTGGGAATATCAGTGGTATTCATCTGGACGGTTGTGGCTTCACGCATCATGCCGACTACCCGTGTAAACCGTGTTTCATCCACGGCGGCCATCACGGTATCCTTGATCTTCATGGCAAATGCGTGGTCATCAGCGGCCAATGTCTCCTGTGAGAACAGTTGGAAGTTTTCGTCTGCCTCATTGACCCGTCCGATGTGAGTACGGCGAGTCTGGGCATCGTTGACAACCATGCCGTTACTGCATACCAGCCGATAGACCAAAGGCTGGATGTTGACGGAACCCAGTCCAACCTCACTATTGCTGATGATAACGCCGGACTGCACGATGTCACCGGGTACAACTTCGGCTTCAAGCCGCTTGTTGACTACCTTGATGTACATACGGCTGTCCGTGATCTGGCAGCTTTCAAAATAGGCGTCCTCCATTTGCTGAATGACAGGAAGGACGATTTCTGCAATGTCCAGGTTGTCAATGCGGCGATAGCGGTTGCTCAAAAACGCCCGTACAGTGCCATCCAGGGTGCGGACCATACGCTGGGTCGGTTCCCGCTGGAACCAGGAATTCACATTCTCCGCCAGCAGTTCCGGATAATCGGAAAGCATACGGTCATAGTAAGCAGCCGGAATCTTCAGATGTGTGCCGATCTGCCGATGGGCGATCTGGTTGATCTCCAGTGGCTCCACCAGTGGGTCATCGTGGTCATCAAAGGTGTGGAGATAAAGTTGAGAACCAAAAGGTTCTACTTGAAGCCGACGGGTATCAAGCAAATAGTCTTGCTTGAGTTTGGATTGGCGTTCAATCTGCTGTGCCATTTCCACGATGGTAAGTCCTGATTTCATTCGTCAAGTTCACTCCTTTCTCTGTGTTCCTTGGCAGCAGAAGCATTACCAGGACACCTGAATGCCCTGGGCAGTGACTTCAGCGGCCAGACCATTGCTTTCCAGAACCTCTGCCAGACGGGGCCAGTAGACCTTCTGGGGAAAGTTGTTCAGATGCTCCTGAGAAACAGCATCTTCGCCCTGCTCAATGCAGATATCACCGTCTTCCCGAAGCGTCAGTTTACTGTGCCCACGGGAATTAAGGTCGGAGATCAGTGCTTCCAGTACAGAGCGTCCTTGCGTTTCATACCAGATACGGGGATCAACAGGCTGCCTGTTCGGAGGTGTTGCATCATCCTCGTTAGTTTCTCCGCCGACCTTGGACAGCGGAACGATTTTGACCATATCGCATTTGATATTGGCGTTCTGATCCAGTGTCACATCGGCGTGATCAAACTCGTCAATGCCAAACACACGGATTCGGCCGGTACCGCCATTGCGGATCAGCTGCTCCGGCTGCTTTTCACACCACTCGAAGGTGGCTTGCGGATAAGCGGAGCGCAGATATGCCAGAATACGATGGTTGGTGTGGCGCACCAGAAGGTCATCGGAGTTGGTGCCGCCCAAGTCAGGAATCTCAAAACTTCGTGTTTGGATGCCTTCTGCATGGAGCTGTCTGGTGCGCTGTTGACGCTGGCGACGCCGTTGGGCCTGCTGCATATAGGGGAGAAGCAGGATCAAAACTACCCACAGTCCCCAGAGAGTGAAAACGCCCAGCAGCAGCCAGATCTGCCAGGGCCTGCGCACGAGAGCCATAATTGCGATGACCGCACCAATCAGGATCGTGATGCTGCCACTCAAAAGTCCTCTGTCATTATTCATGTTTGATACCATCCTTTTTTCTGAATTTGTTGGAAAACAAAAAAAGAGGGACCGCACCAAGCTTTCAGTTTCATTCTGAAAAACTTGATACGGTCCCTCTTAGGAGCCGAAGTAAACTACTCCGGCAGGGATTCACGGTCACCGTCCAATACCTCCGCGGGAGGCAGTGCGGGTTCCGCCGTAATGTCCGGGTCATTCTCTTGTCTGTTCGCCGCGGCGGGCTGTTTGGGGAGAAAACCGAAGTCATTTAGACTGACCTTCAGTTTCTTTTCCAATTTGCCGTCCTTCATGCGAACATCTACCAGCCGCTGTGAGCCGGCAAGCCAGATCATACTGCCTTTTTTGACCTTGAATTGCATGAGCCGGGTGACATCTGCATCCCAGGCCCACACCTGATAGAACTGCGTCCAGTTTTTGGTGCGTTCCATCAGATCAAAGCATACATAGCTTTGTTTGGACTGGCTTTCTTTGGGTACGAGGTCGTTCATGACGCGCCCGAACACAAAAATCTGTGCCATAACACTCCTTTCTGCCATTGGCATTATTATCTATATAAAAAAGTGCCAGCAGTTTTTCGACCCTAAAAGGGCGCAAAAAATCACTGACACTTGCATACAAACTTAACAGCGTGTGCAATGCAGGCTTTTGGCCTACGGTACAGATCAAAAAGACCTGTATTCCCAAATGGGATACGCACAAAAATCAATTACAGATACAGTATAGCACTGCATCTTGTGCCTGTCAAGATGTAAAACACTATATATAGATTTATAGCCAGCGACAAGTACGATATGTAGTAGTTGAAAAGGTTTTACTCTGTAAGATGGTTCATAACGCGGTAGTAGTCATCCAATAGGTAGAACTGAGTCTTTGTTGGGGATGCCGTTTGATAGTCAAAGGTCAGGCCGTATAGGCTTCCGGTGCCATCTACTCCCAGAGGACCAAACCAGCAGGACATTGTATGGCCGTTGAAATACCATAGCTGCAGGTCATTATATTCCGATTCGGTAACGAGTCCTTTGCGTGCCAGCCGAAGGGCGTCATCTTCACTGATCAAAGGATGGGACAGAAAATGGTGGTAGAGATCATCGGACATACCAAGTGCCTGCTGGTAGGTAAGCGGGTTGGGATTGTCCAGCCACCAGCGGGTCAGCGCTTCAAAGTCATGGACGACTGGGCGGGGCGTAAGGCTGCGGAATTGCTTTAGAAAAGCGATTACTGTTTCTGGAGCAGCTGGAGCTGGTATAGGTATTTCCTGTACACAGTCATTGAGAAAGGCAAACGCGATTTTTTCACCGGTTTTGTCCTCCAGCATCAGTCCGAAGCGCGACAAAGGAGCGAGCAGGAAATGCTCCAGCGCAAAGTTTTCTTCCAGAAAGCGATAGACTTTATATTGTTCGATGGTATGGGGCTTATACATAGGAAACCCTCCTTTCCTTGATCTACCCAATAAATAGGGACAGAAGGAATGTATTCTGCAAAATATAAGGAAATCAGGCGTTGGTCATTGTGATTTGCAAAATGCCCTTTAAGAAAGCGAGGTGGCTCAAAACCACCTCGCATTTTTAGGATTCAGAGGACGGATCGGGATGTTACTCCGGCTCGCTGATTGCTTCATAGCCCAAAAAGCTGTTCGTTGAAAGGGCTGCGTCCAGATAGTCATTTCCCACGGCAGGCCGCGCCCCTTTCTGAAAGTAAAATCGGTAGGGTGCGCCTATTTTAAGCCGGGCCGATTTACTGAGAAGCAGTGTGATCTCTATACCATGGCTGTCTATCAGATGTACTTTGCGGTAGTGGCGGAGCATAGGTGTACTGATACCGGCGCAGATGCCTTCCACTACCTCGTAGTTCTTATGTGCTGCAGTCGCCCAGATCCATCGACAGGATATAAGACAGGCGCAGAGTACGACAATCCCCAATGCCAGCAGGATATGATCTTTAGTCGCCACGCAGATGATGACGCTGATTCCCGCACTGGCGATTCCGGCCAGCAGAGTGAGCAGAAACTTTCGCTGCAATACGGTGGGAAAAAGAGTCCATTGTTTCATCATGCTCATACCCTCTCAAAGATAATCTGCTGCCGCAGATAAAGATTGGCAACGGCTAATGTCACTGGCTTGCTGCTCTGGCTGATTTTGACCATGCTGGCAATGTTGTCACTGGTGGTCGTTTCATCTCCGTAGAGGGAATCCAAAAGCGCACATTCATTGGGGAGGCGGGAAATATTTTTATCTATGCACTTGATGATCTCTGCAGTGGAGAGCAGGGCTTGGCCGGCAAGGCGCATGACCAGAACTTCGTATTTGGTGCGTTTATCTTTCTGGAACAGTTTCCGCGCAGCGGATACCGGAACATGTGCCAGCAGCGTCAGCTTGACAAAAGAGGCGAGCCGGAGGAAGAACGGTCCGCTGGTTGGGATAATGCTGAGCGAACCAAGCAGGTCATACAGAGCATCGTATTCTGTTTCACCGCTGCCGGATACCAGAAGACCGCGGGTAAGCAGTCGGTTTGTACAGTCTTCCCAAGAACGCTCGGTACAGTAACCGGATGCGGTGGCTAGCTTTTCGTATTCTTGTGCGATGTCATCCCAGCGCAGGATTCTCCAGTTGAGCATGCTCCAAATCACCATTTCCTGCATATCGGCCATGTACTCCTGACCGCCTAACAGGATGATTGGACAACTGCGGTTGCAGCCGTTTGTCCTTCGTTCAAACCGGCCGACCGCAGTGTATAGGGTTTTGATTGCCATATTTCGATACCTCCTTTTTATACATATCCCTTACTGTTATTGATGCTGATTTTCAACAGATCAAAGCAGGCAGGTTAAAAAGTCAGGGTCATTGCGAAGTTTTTCCAGGGAGCGGGAGATCCAGGCGCCCACATGGGAAGGAGGGACTTGATAGAGGGCGGCGATGTCTGTAATGCGCATTCCCTGAACCTTCAGCGCCAGTGCTTCGATGCCAAGTCTGGCAACGCCCTGATAGTTCTGTTTGCTGGCTTCCAGCAGATCAAGGGTCTCCAGACGAGAAAGGTGGGAGTCAAAATGGTCATCCGGCTGGTCTACCTGCTCTCCATCTGCGGCCAGCTCGCCCTGTTCTCCGATGATCAGCCGACTGATGTGCCGCCCCTGACTACAGATTTTTCGGCAGTAGGAGAGGAGTCCATTTTTCACAACCTTTTTGGCGTAGGTTGAAAACTGCGCCTGTCCGGCATTGTAGGTAAAAGCGGCCTTGCAGAGCCACAGGCATCCTTCCTGAAACAGATCTCCGTACTCCAGACCACAGATGCCGGGATTTACATGGATGTTGTTGACAATGACCCAGTGAACGATGGATAGGTTTTTTTCTACCAGTGTCTGCTGGTCTTTGGTAAGCTTAAAGTTTTGCTTCATCAGGCTTCACCTCCGTTCAGGCAGCACGCCCGGATGTGTACGCCGGAGCCTGCTGACAGAGGGAAATGACTTGCTCACACATATATTCGGAAAACTGGCCGATGTGGGTCTGGTGTGCATCAAGCCCCAGTTTGGCTTGCAGCCAGATATAGACCTCCCATTTTTCCATATGGCAGTCCTGCTGCAGTTTTTTTAGGGCACGATGGGCCAGAATGCGTTTGTGGCGCAGATCGCCATTCGCCAGTGTCCCCATGGGGAGCAATGTGCGCTCATGAGCACTGACATAGGCATTGCAGGCCGGCCATCTGTCGCAGACATACAGGAATTTTCCTCTGGTCTGTGGAGTAGATCCATACACAAGGCTTGCAGGCCGAAGAGAAGCGTGAGCATGACAATAAGGACATTTGATTTGCTTTTGTTTCAATAAAATCACCTCCATTACGCGCCGATGACGGCGGCATTGCGTCTTAACAGGCAGAATCATCCGAAGTAGGTATCCCGGTCTGGGCATAGCTGTAAAAACGGACATACATGGTCCGAAGAGGTATGCCATTCCAGAAACTTGGTATAAGCAGTCCGGAACGAGCGGCACTCCAGAATTGCAGAGCATTCTTCGGGGTCCACTGCTTCTCCACTCAGCTTCCGCACTGTCTGGACGGACAGAAAGATCGGCTGACAGCCTGCGTCTGCTGCCATCAGGAACCCCTCACAGGATGCCTGCCGGATCATTGGACAAAGTGAACCGCTGCAGCGGATGAACAGGGCGTTGCGCCAGTTACCCCGGACTGCCTGCAGAAAGGAATAGAACTGACACGGTTTTTGATTCATGCTTTCACCTCCATTAGTCGTTATCTGCAAATAAAAAAGGGGCCAGCTGCAGAAGTTCTGCAAACTGGCCCCTGATTTGGTGCTTAGGAGAACAGACTTTCAATCTCTTCAGTGATGCGGGGGATGACCGTATCGTTGAAGATGAGGGTCAGAGCCGCCAGGAGCAGCGCACCCAAAACTACGGCGATAATGATCTTGACGGCATCCGAAATGTAAAAATCGCCGCGCTGATTGGACAATGCCATACGGCCGCGGTTGAGCAGATAGTTGGCTTTGGTATAGATACGGGTCGTGAATTTTCTCATGGTTAACCTCCTGTTATGTGTTTGATTTGTGGTTGGGTAGGTATATCAAGTCCACCGTCTGTTAAGCGCGGCGGATAGGCTTGATCAGATTGTTTTTGTTGGAACGGGGCCGGTTCGGATATGCTTTAGGCCGCTGGAACAGCAAGCAACGAAATCGGCGTTTTTTGGTGCCGGTATCATTCGGCGGATAAAATTTCTTTTTGGGCATAGGCATTCTCCTGTAAAAAATGAAGCCGGGCTGATGAAACAGACCGGCTCAGTTAGGACCAATGGAAATAATGTGCCTGTCGCTATGGAAAATCGCTTGGGTACAAACGCTCACCTCCCTGTGTATTTGTCTTCCATATGAGGAGCAGGTATGAAAACGCCCGGAAGTACCGGGTCGGATACCAATTAGCCAAAGAACGCCCCGAGCGAACTCATAACCTCGGTACAGAGCACCACCAGATAGATAATCATAATGCAAATCAGCATCATCATAGAGTAACGCTGAATCTTTTTGGGACGTTTGGCAGCTTCCTTCTTCAGATTGTTCTGCTCGATCTGGCGCATATCGAAAGTAATCATTTTGAAGTACATCCGCTGATCATCGCCGCGCAGGACACCAATCAGGCCACGGATCACATCGGACAGCATGGGGCTGCCAATGCGGGTTTCAAATCGAATGAGGGCATTTTCATAGTTGCCGGTCTTCATATCAGCAATGGTCTGATCCAGCTCGGCGCCGAAGTCTTTCCCAGCCACACGGCGGTAGGAAGTCAGAATTTTAAGTACATCCCTGTCATTTTCAAGGCTCTGGCCGACGGTCAAAGCAAATCGGGGGATCTCTCCCTCGATCAGTTTGCGGCGCTTTTTAACAAAATCAAAGGCTGCATAGTAGGTTGAAAACCACAGCGCTACCGCAAGGCCAATCAAAATAGGTACCAGCAGCGGAATAAGAAATGCCATGGGGATGGCACACAGGCCAACTGCCCCTGCAGTTACCCAGGCTCTGGCTGTATAGACCTCCGGGGTAAGCTGCAGACCTGCAATGTCCAGAGCGCGTTGCACCTTATTGCGCTTGAGCCGGTCCAGCCGCAAATAAGGGGCGATCCAACCGGCGATTTTTGTCACATAGACATCAAGCAGCTTTTCATTTTTGGTGCCCTGCTGTTTGCGGGAGAGCATCATCATTTGTGAGGTCTTCTTGGTCGGGATGTCCACAAAGGCACAGGTCAGGTTGTAGACAGCAAAACCGAAGAAGATGATGGCGATGAGCGCCAGAAAGGTCATACGCTATCACCTCCATATTCGATGGGCTTGCTCAGTTTCATAATCTGGGTCAGCGCAAACAGGATGATGGCTGCACAGATTGCCAGTGCAATTTTGCCCGGTGTGGTGAAGATAAGGGTGTGGAACCAATCCTCATTCAAGAAATAGAGCATCGGCACATTGGCGATAACCAGAAATATCATGGTGATGGCTTCACGCCGCGGTCCTTGCATCATTGCCTCCAGTTCCGACTGCACCACACGCACATCGGAGAATTTCTGGTTGATGGTAGGCAGGGTATTCTTCATACTGCGGTCGGACTGGCATTGGATGAGGGTACCGCACCATTCATGGAAGACCCGGTTGGGAATCTTCATCTTCAGGCTGTTGATAGCACTGGTGATGTTGGCATTGATCAATTCCGCTTCATAAACGAAGGCTTCAAAGTTGGCTTTTACCGGCTCATTGATATAGGGCAGGTTTTCCTTGACAGAACGGATCAGATCCTCGGTGCGCAGGTAGGAAGTCGTGATGATGGAAATAGCGGTTTCCAGTTCTTCATTCAGATGCTTTTTATAGCTGGCGGCAGTGCTGCGCAGATACCAGATCGGTATAAGGGAAAAACCGATACCCAGAATGGGCACCATGTACACATTCCCAATCAAAAGAGCCAGCACAGCCCCCACAGCGAACAGAATCAGGGACAGTCGTTTTATTGCCTCATAGCGGTCCGCCCGTCCGGTACCCTTCAAGATCTGTTTCAGTTCGTAATCCTGATTAAAAAAACCCTTGGCTGGTGTGCCCAGAAGAACATTCAGTTCATCAGACAAGGTGGCGGATTTTCGCTGGGAGCGGAAGAGGGCGTCAATAAAATCACCCGGCTTCACACCAAACAGAGCCAAAAGCCCAGCACTGAGCAGGATAAAACAGATAAGATAGATCCATTGCAATTAACCCACCTCCTTTGGCGGCTGCATGAATTCTTCCAATTCCTTGTTGGAAATGCCATTGTCCAACAGCCTTTTCTTCAAGGAATCGGAGATCAAGCCGATTTTTTTATGGTGCCCCACCACACGGGTTTCACCACGGTCATCAGTTACATTGTCCTCCACTTCATATTTGTATAGGGAATGGGCGATCAACCGCCCGTCCTGGTAGTCCTCGCCCTCGATGATTTCCATGATCTTACGGGAACGGTCCTCCAGCTGCTTGGTAAAGACGATGATGGGATACGCCTCTACCATGATCTGCATGAGGATGGAGTCATCCATGTTGTACTTGCGTTTGGCAAGGGTCATCATCCTGCGGTAAGTACTGTTGCAGGAATTGGAGTGGATGGTGGTACATACGGTATGGCCGGTGCGGGAACTTTCGGCTGCGGACAGGCTTTCTGCCGCTGACCGCATTTCACCTACACCGATGACATCCGGATGCTTACGCAGCACCCGCTCCAGAAGAAAATCCTGATTGATGTTCAGCGCAGGGTTCTCGCTGGGGCGGGTCAGCAGATGTACCACGGAATTGAGGATATTGCCCTGTGCATCCCGCTTGACCAGATCAAATTCGCGGCTGCCTTCTTCAATGGTAATAAGGCGCCGGTTATTGGGCACATTGGACAGCAGCCAGGCCATGATCGTGGTCTTGCCGGAGCCGGTGGAGCCGGCAATGCAGACGGACACCCCATATCGTATACAGGCAGTCAGAAAGTGAAGCATTTCAGCGGTGGCACTGCCGGAGTTCAGCAGTTTTTCTTCACTGACGGTCTGCTGGTTGACAATACGGATGGAGGCATTGACGCCTACATCTGCATCCACAATGGGAGTTTTGTCCACTGAAATACGGATGTTTTTGTCCAGAAATCCCACAATGCTGGGCATAGTATCATCAATGACCATGCCGCAGGCGTTGAGCATTCGGCGGATCACATCGATGGCGTGCTGGGGCGAACTGAATTTATCAGAGATCTTGATACTGCGCCCACTGGATTCGATCACTTCAATGTCGTTGTAGGCGTTGATGTTGACCTCCTCAACACCAGGCTTATAGATCCATTTCTTCAAAAAGGAGTAGCCGGCCATGTCTTCATAGAGCTTGGAACACAGTTCTTTTGTAGAGAGCCCGTCAAGGGCATATTTGCGTTTGACAATGTAGTGTTCCATCAGTTCTTTCAGCAGGCTTGTGGCACGCTCTGCATTGCCTTCCCCAGCTTCAGCAATGGTGGAGGCATGGTTTTCGGCAAAATACCGCTGTACATCCTCCAGTACCTGGTCATAGGTCAGCTCCTGATTGGCGGCCGGTGTGAAGAATATATCATTCAAATTACTCATCGGCATCCTCCTCACATTCATACGCTGCATCATCCTCTGACTGTTCGGCCAGTTCCATTTGCTCCAGAATTTCCAGTACCTTGTTCAGTGAAGCAGTGTATTTGGGGTTACAGTAGGTGATAGCCTTGAACATACCGCCTTCGGTAGCACAGCGGTCGATCTCCTTACTGTAGGGAAGCAGGCCGTCAAACCCGCCAATGATATAGCCCATTTCATCCAAGGCGTGGAAGGGACGGGCCAGACCGGCGAATGTCATATGCTCAGAAAACCGGAAGCGCTCGTCCACAAGCAGAGGTTGATGGGCTTTCAGGTAGTTGATGCCCTTTAGGTCCGGGGTGAGGATACGGATGACCACATCGCCGGCTTCAATGGCGGCGGGAGTGAACACATTGGTCATGCTGGTGCTGCAGTCCAGAATGACGAAATCTACCAGTTTGGCGGCAGCATGAATGAGCTGCAGTACCATGGTATATTTGACCTCTGGGTAGCTCAGCGGGTTTTCTCCTGCCGCATAGCCCATCATCCCAATGAAGGGATAGTTTTTCAGCACTGTCACATGACTGGCGACCAGAGATGTATCAATCTCCACACTGCTCAAAACCTGGCCGATAGAGGTATTGGTCTGGATGATCTGCTCCGGTAGCCAGACCGGCAGCATAGGGACATTCATATCGGCATTGATAATGATGGCTTTCCGCTTGTCCCGGGTCAGGGCTTTGGCCAGAATACAGCAGAACATGGATTTGCCGCTGCCGGGGCTTCCCCAGACGGTGATAACTTTACCCATAACGAAGATCCTCCTTCCTTGATTTGATTATTCTGCCGAGGGTGCAGTTTCATTAGTGGATTGTGCAGACTCTGCAGTTTCCGTTTCCTGGGGTTCACTTTCAACATCAGAATTTTCCGCATCTGCAGCTTCTTCCTCAATCAAAGTTTCGGGGAAGTAGATTTCCTGCAGAGTCTTATCCTGCTCGGCAAGCAGCTCATCTGCCAGTTTGTCATTGTTGCGGGAGATAAGAGCCACATGAGCTACGCCGTCATTTTCAAGACCGGTAATGATCTTCGCCTGTTCAGGGCTTGCCAGCACAGTGATGGTGGCTGACTGCTGCTTTTCTTCATCCTCCGTGGGCTCCTTGGCATTATCCACATTGATGCCGTCTGAGTCTGTGACGGACAATACTTTGACAAAACGCAGTTCCGGTACTTCGGCCGCCGTATCAAGAAAGTGGTAAATACGGATGATGTCACCGGGCTGAAGCTTGTCAGAGAGGCCGGAAGCAAGTGTTTTAACGGTCAGCGAGATAGCGACCTTACCGGAAGGGATGCTGTTGAGCGCCACATCGGACGAAACCGGTACAGAGCTGATCTTGCTGGTAAGGATATAGTCACCCACAGCCAAGTCGGCGGTAGCGTAAAGACCATTTACATCGGAGAGCTGATGGGCGATGTTGGAGGGGAGGTTATAGCCGCCTACCTCAACCACCTCGGCATTTTCTGACGAGATTTGCTCGCCTTTCAATACCGGCTGGGTGATACGGACGATTTCCTCTTTTCCATTGGTCTGACGGGCGATGGTTGGAAGTGCCACAAAGGCGATAACTGCCGCCAACAGCAGAGAGAGGATCCCGAAGATGAATCGGTTATTCAGTTTCATAAGCGTTGTCTCCTATCTTAAAAATAGTTGGGCCAGGGTCGCTGTACAGCAGCCACAGGCGAGAAATGGCAGGAACGGGATAGCAAGGGGCTGCCCAGTTCGATAAAGCCGCCTGAGAAGAAAGATCACAGGCATTGCGGTAACAGCGGCAGTCAGAAAGACCAGCGCCATGCCGGAAGGGCCATAGACCAGCCCTAATATCCCGCAGAACTTGATATCCCCGCCGCCCAGACCGGTGCCGTTTGTTGCCAGTGCAGCTGCCAATGGAATACAAAAGCCGAGCAGGGCGCCTACCAGGGCATGGGTAGCGACCGGCCAGAGGAAGAGCGGCGGGAGCCCATGGTTTAACAGGAAATACCCCTGCAGGACCGGCGCCAGGGCAGCTAAGGGGATAAAAAAGACGAGTGCCCGGTCAGGCACCCGTCTGTAAAGCACATCGTAGACAGCAAAGCCGGCCACCACAAAAAATATGGTAAGCAGGTAAGCTGTCCAGAGGTTATTCTCGATTGGTATACCAGTCATCATAAAGGCTCCCTTGGATCGAAACATAGTCATTTAGGTTGATGGATAACATGCCGTCAGGAGTCCAGGTATCCCACACCTGTGTATAGATGGTGTAGTCGGTGGCATCTGGGAACCACAGCGGTGTGAAATGCACTGTCCGGTCATAGGTGGAAAACTCGTTGGGCTTGAAGATGAATTTTGCACTTTGGCCGCCGGAACGCTGCAGAAGCCGCAGATAGGTCTGATACTGGAACTCAGGAAATACGGAAAAAGCAGTTTGGGGATAAGTAATGTGGCTGGTCGGGGCATCTGTGGACAGCGTTGCCCGCACTTCGGTTTTAACGCCGTACCCGCTTTTCATCGTCTTGCCGGATGCTGTGGGTACAATATCATCTGGCATTAGGGACATCTCGCCGCTGATGGAAGCGGAGTAGCCCGTATATTCGTATTCCCAATATCCTTCATCCACCCAGTGCCCGCCATCTTCACCGTGGTCGCACCATACCCATACAGGCACCCAGTAGCAGCTCCAGACGCCCCAGTTGGCAGTGAGCTTCTGCGTTTCACTGGGTAGGGGCGGCACAGAGTAGCCGGGATTCGTGTCGGTTGCCACAGGGTCAGGTGGAATGTGCTCATTCAGATCCACGATTTTTGCGACAAAGGTATCCTGAGCGGTATAGGCACCGCTGACAGATACTGTAATGGTCACGGTTTGTGGGGTGGAGGGGGTATGCCATTTGACCCAGACTACCTGACTGTCACCGGCTGGGATCACTATATCATTGACCCGGTAGGTGGTGCCGAGAATATGGAAGGTAACCGATGCCGGATTATCCGGCGTCAGATCCTGATCTGTCCGCAGTGTGACGGCGGTGATCACATCCGTATCTACTCGGTATTCGACATCAGGGGCCTCAATTTCTCCTTCCGGCGGAGCTTCATCAAACCAGACGATACCAACGCCAAGGGTGCTGATGATGTCGGAATTGTTCTGCTTTCCAGTGGTGCTGCCTGTCCAGGCGGAGATGCCAAGGTCGCTGAATTCCAGGAACATTGACAGCGGCAGATTTTTATGGGTAAGCGAGGTCATGGTTTTCCGCAGATTGCCGCCGGACATCTGATCATACAGGCCGGCGGCAGTAGCTGTCATACAGTAATACTGGCCGTTGTGCGTGAAATAGGCAATGGGCTCGATCAGCAGCTTGTACTCGCCGGCAATCATCCGCTCATAATCGACTCCGGCTGCCTGAGCGACCATCATGCACGCATATTCAGAACAGAAATACCGTTTGATGGCTTCGATGTTGCTCTGCCCCTTGCTGCTGACGATTGTGGGCATAGATTGCGTAGGTCTAATGCAGGAATAGGCAACGCCGGACTGGAGGGAGAGGCCGGCGCCGCCCAGGTATTGCAGTTTGTTGACTTTCCCAAAATGGAGAAGACTGGTCTTCTGCGTCCGGTTTGAAAAGTCCAGCGGAGAAGATACGGCAGTTCCGCTGGATGCGTCAACAACAGTAATGCGGACGCCATCGTTGCCTGAGTTCCAGAAGTTGCTGCTTGTGCCATGACCCATGCTGCCACCGCCGCCATCTATGTTTCCATTTCCGCCCGTTGCAAAGGCAGAGGAGGGGAATAGACAGAAAACAAGGGTAAAGCAGCATAGGAAGGCGAGAAGTCGTTTCAAATACATCACGCTCCATTCCTTTTGAAAATAGGAAGGCCGCCACAATCCTGTGACGGCCAAGTAGTGCCATATTCAGTTGTAGTAAATCAGCCCATATTGCCGACCTGTTTGTTCAGATCTCCATCGCTGTCACCGGTGGACTGCTGTACATTGCCGGGAACAACCCAGCCAAACACCGGATCATATACAGCTCCATTTCCGTTGCTGGAGCCTGGAACCGGCTCATTGCTGGGCGGCGCTTGCTCGGCGGGCGGGGCAGTAACCTCCGGAACTGACGGGTCGGGATTGACGGTATGCTCCTGACCAGGATCTTTGATTTCGGTCTTACCTTCCGGCACCGGAGGAGGCGTTTCTTCAAGCTTTTCAGTATCGGTGAAGTCGATCACAACCTCATCCTCCGTTTGGGAGGTTACTTTGGGATATTCTTCTTCGGCATCTGTGGACTGGCCGGGGGCATAAGCATCTGCTCCATTATCACCATCTGTCTGTGTGCCGCCATCTGACCAATCGCCGGTGACGCTGCTGGGTGGGGATTCATCCGGCCTAAAATCTCCGGTACGGTCGCGGCTTACGAACCAGCAGACACCCAGAATAGTGACGCAGAGGAGAGCCAGCGAGGAAACAATAAAGCCTTTGGATTGGAAAAACTTCTTCATATTTTACATACACTCCTTTTTTGCTGTTATATAAAGCCTATACGGTAGAATGTGCCGGGCTTTCAACAGTAGGGTTAGAATTTTGTGTTGTGGTAGCCTGTCAGCTCCACCCGTTGGGTGATAGCCGGATAACTGTGGCCGAACATCCGCACATAGAACTCCACGTCACAGTAAAAGATGTACTCAACCCGTCCATCCTCTACATTGAACTCCAGGCTGATGTCGGAAACCTTGTAATCCTCCGTTGAAAGCGGAATCTTGGAGTCCAGGCCACCTGCCACTGTAGCCTCCAGCATGTCGGTATAGTCACTGCTGGAGTAAAGGGTATTTAGGTACTCTTCAAAGTTAGTTTCACGCTGGGAACGGTAGGTATCTGCATAAATCGTGCCGCTAAGGTTATTTAACTCCATTTTAGCGCCGTTGCGGATGTTGATGCAGGTGATCCGGATGGAAGCGTACAGGAGCAGGAAGGAAATCAGCATCACGATGCCTACCACAAAAAAGCAGGCGAAAAAGGTGATCTCGCCCCGTTCGTTTCGCAGCAGCTGTTTCAGCTGCAGGAATATACGTTTCATAGGTCACCTCACTTCCAGTAGTGCTCACTGACGCCGCTGCCGCGGGCAACAACTGTGATGTTTACCAGGTCAAAATTCCAGAACCCGCCCAGTTTAGCATCTCCCTCGATAGTAATGAAGAAGGGGGTGCCCAACTGGATGGCATTTGTCATACCGGATGGCCTGGGTGATGTGTAGGTAGCGTCAATGGAGTAGGAAATATTTTCGGCTCCTTCGATCTGAGAACTCAAAAATTCAAACAGCTCATCGGTCTCGCCGTTGACGCCGCCGGAAAGCTGGATCTGTTTGACCATCTGATCGGCGGCATGGTCAAGTTCCTGCTTGGTGGAAATGATGCTGAACAGGTCAATAATGAAGGCCAGCAGCAGGACAGCGATGAAGATGAAGACCACCGTACTGAAATAGTTGGCCTCGCCCCGCTCGTTGTTCAGCACCTTCCGGGCTTTTTGAAAGAGAATAGAAACCACCACCTTTACTGAAATTGAAAACAGCCGCTCCAAACCGGAGCGGCTGCTATGCAAAGTTTTGACTGTACCAAGTATAACAGATATGGATTTACGGCGAAAGGGCAGGACTGTGCCAATGTAGAGACAATTTTGTGCCAACCATGTTTCTTTGCAACATTACAGCAGTGATTCCACCAGCTGATAGATGTCGGTAAATGGATTGACAGCAATTCCAAACGGTTTGCTGCTGTCATTTTGAAGATGGTATTGCTCTACACGTTTGGCGTTCTGAATCGCAATGGCTGTATGCTCTGCTAACTGGTTATATACATCGCCAGCTTTCTCATAATCAGGGAGATAAGTGGTCAATGCGTTTTTCACTGCGGGGTAGTCTTTGAAAAATTTGGTGGTGTACTGGAAATGCAACAGATACCAAAATTCAAAGCAGGGATTGGAGAGTGCAATCTGAATCCCCTTCGCATCTGCCATTTTCCTTGCCTTGGAGAGCAGACTGTCCTTTGCAGTGATGGGGTCAGGGTTGTTGTAGTTCACATCTCCATCTGCAACTACCCATACAGAGTCTCCCTCTGATACGGAAATCTGATTTTTGTTCTGATATTCCACGGCTTTCCGGATCAGGCTGAGATAATCTGTTTCACCTCCGCTGGTGCGGCTGCCGACCACACGAATATCAATGTTTGTCTGACGGTTGCGGTAGTGTTCAAAATACTTAGGCTCAGTTTGAGAACCCTCCGTTACAATCAGAATGACAGGCTTTATTTTTCTGCGTCGCTGTCCACGCTTTTCAATTTTTCCACGTGCCATTTTACAGCCCTCCCTTGATAAAGGGGATTGCACCATAACGGCCAATCAGATAGCCTTTCTCCACCTTGGCATCCTTGCGGATGGAAAAATCGTAAAGGGAGAACAGATCGGTAGCCGCTGTTTGCTCGTCTTTTTCGGTAAACCAAATCTGATCTCTCCTCAGTACATCCAGGTCAAGAAGATTGGTGTTGTGTGATGTGAAAATCAACTGGGCTCCATTTGGATTGAACTCCACGCTGTTAAAAAGCGAGACCAGATGCTTTGTCAGAAGAGGATGCAGATGAGCGTCCATCTCGTCAGCGACAAGAAGCGTTCCTTCATCCAGCACCTTTTTTACAACACCGATCAGTTTGAAATAACTGTTGGTGCCATCAGATTCCTCTGCCATGTTCAGCGCGTAGGAAGAAGTATTTCCCTCTGTATCCTGTACCGTGTGAATGGCCTCGATATTGGTAAAGATATCATTACGCTGAGAAGGAGCGGGTTCTGTATCACGCATCTGAAGGGACTGTATGCCAAAATCTGCAACACGCAGCATAGAGGCGATCACATGCCGGTAGTCATCATCTTTGAGTTGTTCTGCTTCAAGGCCGTAGGCGTCTGCAACAGAATTTTTCGTGATGATCTGGCAGGAAGCAAACCATTCCAGAACCGGAATCACTTTGGAATAGCTCCAGTTTGATGCGACAGACAGATAGAGCTTGTTGGCCGAAGTGCGATCCTTGAGAGTATTTTGTTCATCGACATCAACGGTAAAGCGAAAATCTTTTGTGTCTTTTCGCTCAAAAATGAGTGCCTGCCTGCCATTGGGATAGTAATACAGATATTCTTCAATAACAGCTTTGTCTGTTACAGAAAAGCCATACGCATATCGGATGCCATTTGTGGTGAAGATGACCTCAAAGCTGCTGGGGCGAGAGGGTGTTTCCCGGTCAAACTTGAACGGCGAACGCTCAATGGTTTTGTGGAGCTGCTGGTTATGCGAAGTCAGCACATAATTTACCATGAACCAAAATGCATTCAAGACATTGGACTTTCCGGAAGCATTGGCACCGTAAATCACGGCAGACTTCAAATGCTTTTTGTTTCCGTCCACAATCAGGTGTTCCGGATGTTCGTTATCCTTACTGGCAAGCAGGGATAACACGACATTATCTTTGATAGAGAGAAAGTTCTCTACACTAAATTGAATCAGCATAAAACAACCTCCTAAATCCTTGCTATAATATATTATATCCGCATTTTTGTGAAAAATCAACGCAAATGAAAAATAAAAATCTATATAGAGGATTTAAGAGAACAGTCGTGTGGAGAGGATATGCGGTGGGAGTTTCGGTAATGATAAAAAGCAAGCCTGGGAAACAGTTCGCCGCTGCTTCCCAGGCGCTTTGCTTACAGGTTCTGACGGATGATCCGGGTGATAATACCTACGGCCACACCCCGCTCCATATCCAGACGGGTGACGGCAAAAGATACATCGTCCTTTTTGCCGGGCATCCGGTAGTCATAGCAGGAGTGGGCTACCGCATTGACGCCATTGGAGAGGCGCACATAGACAACGCCCTTGTGGACATCTGTGACACGGCCGGCATACTTGCCTTGGATACGGCACTTCTGCAGGTTGTCCCTGTCGGTGTTCTCGGAAATACTCTTGATGTCAGCCTTGATGCCCAAGTCCTCCAGACTGTTGCGCCGCACGCTGAGAATACGGACCAGAACCTCATCGCCTACGGAAAAACGCTCATGGGCATCACCGATCCAATCCCAGGCAAGGTCACGGGCAAGGATGGAGGTTTCAACGCCGAAAACTTCCACGCGCACAACCTTTTCAGCCACTGCAATCACACGCGCCTGGACGATGCGGCCCTCATAGACACGGTACATACCGGCAGCATCCGTATCCAGATAGAAAATCTGGCGTTTGCGCAGCATGGCCTCCTTGCGGCTGGCAACTACGCTGCGGGTCTTGGAGTCGATACCACGCACGATGAAGTCAATGTCAGCACCGAGCATGTTGCCAAGGATCTTATTTTGGCGCAGCATAAGGTCGGCGTATTCCTGACCGGAAGGACTGCGGCCCAGATTGATCATCATTTCCTTGATAGGGATAATGACACGGAACCCCTTGTAATCCACAACTGCCACCGTCTTGCGGTTGTCCAGCTGTTCAATGCCGCCCAGCTTGCCGGTGATGATCTTGCGGGTGCGGTAGGCATTATGGATCTCATGCCAGATTACATCATCACGGTCTTCGGCAGTCTCGACATCATCCCGGCTGCGGATGGTAAGGACGGGGGCCTCGCCGCGCTGGGGGCGGGGCTGGCGCTGGGGAGGAGAAGGAGTAGGGGCAGGAGCGGCAGCTTCTTCCACGACAGGAACATCAGGCTCCACAGCAGGTTCCTCCGTATCAAGAATAGAGTCGGCTGTATCCGCCGACTCTGTTGTTTCGGCAGGGACTTCCTCTGTGACAGTTTCTTCAGGAGCAGCAGCTTCTTTCTTCTTTCGGCTGGTACGCTTGGGCTTGGGAGATGCAGGGGGTTCCTGCACAGCGTCGGCGTTATCTTCGTAAACATCAGGCGGCTGCACATCAAAGTCTTCCGGCATATCAGTGGGAGCAGCGCTTTGATCGTCTGTTTCAGCAGGCGTATCTCCGAACATTTCCTCCTCGGTGAGTTCAGGAAGGGGATCTTCAGCCATATCTTCGGCAGAGGTGTCCTCCAGGGGCTGATCCATCTGCCCCAGCAGTTCGTTCAAATCCAGACTATTGCCAGTATCAGCAGGAAGGGATTCAGGTTGAGCAGTATCGGCCGGCAGAGTTTCGCCTTCCGACATAACGGTTTCGGTAACAGGAGCCTCCTGTTCCAGAAGTTCTTTTTTCTTGGTTGCCATAGATTAAAACCTCCTATGAATTTGATAGTTTTGTTTAAGACAGGATGGAATCCTTGTCTGTGGTGATAATGCCTTCCGGCGTACCGGCAGATTTGGGGGCCGGAGCCTCTTTGGGTGATTTATCCGTGGGGGATGCCGGTTTGGTGGCTTTGCGCTTTGCCGGCTTCTTTGCTGCAGGAGCCGGTTTCGGCGCGGGCTGCGGTGTTTTGGCGGCTTCTTCTTCCAAGCGGCGCCATTCCGGTACATGGGCAGATGCTTTGCAGGAACGCAGGTACTTGGCTTCCGGGTGTTTGGAGTAATCCATTTTGTCTACCTGCAGAACCTTCTTGCCACGGATGATGATGAGCGCCTGATCCAGCGGGAGCCGCAGGACTTCATCAGGAGTAAGTACAGGGCGTTTTCCAACACCGGAGGTCTCACGAAACTCCGGTGTATAGTTGGAGATACGCCAGGTGCCCAGCTGTTTGGACTTACTGGATACTGCTACGGAGGCAAGCCCTGTCCTGGCAGAAATAAATTCGGCAGTAAGCTGGTCTGTACAGCCTAAAAACAACTGCGCGTCACAGTTTCCAATGATCTCCTGCCACAAATTCTGCGGGTATCGGTTCTGCAATCCTGCGAGATTTTGGAACACACAGGACATGGAGATATTCCGGGAGCGTATTACGCTGAGCCGGCGGGAGAGGTCGGGGATCGTGCCGCACGCTGTCAGTTCTTCCCCAAGGATATGGACAGGCACAGGCAGTTTGCCGCCCTCGCAGTTGTGGTCTGCATATCGCACCAGTTTGATGAAGCAGAAAGATAGAAACAGCGAGGCCAGAAAATCAAAGGTGCTGTCCTGGTCGCTGGTAACGAGGAAGTAGGCACAGGGCTGCTGACCCGGAAGCTCCAGATCGATCTTATTCTTAGCGGTAATTTTTTTGATCAGCTCAGACTGGAATACCTGCAGGCGGCTGCCCAGACCGATAATCACGCCGCTTCGCACTGTGTCGCTGGCCTGCTTGAACAGGCTGTAGGGTGCTTTGGCAGGGTGCGTGGAAGGAAGCGCCTCGAACAATGTGTCAAGTTGGGATTCCCCATTGAGAGTCAGCAGCCGGTAGACTTCGCCAATGTTGCGGTTTTCTTCCGCATAGCCTTGATCCACATACAGTACCAAGGCCTTGAGCAGATTCATCTCACAGGCATCCCAGAAATGGTCGCTCTTGCCGTTGTTCGTGGTGTTCTTGATGATGACATCTACAAAAAGCTGGGCCATTAGTTCCTGTCCCTCAACTTCGGCAAGGCAACACCAGGAATCTGAGTTTTCAGGCGAAACGAGGTTGAATAGCTTGACACAATAGCCCCGGCTGCGGAGAAATTCGCTTGACTTCTCGTACAATTCCGATTTGGGATCGCAGATGATCAACGATTCTCCGGCGCCATTTTCACCTCGGACAGTGGCCTGAAGGATACGGTTCATACAAAACGAACGGGTTTTCATGGAACCACTGGCGCCGTAGACTGCCAGATTACTGTTGATTCTGGTATCTTCCGGTATGCAGACTGCTTTGCCATCCAGCATACCCAGTACAACACCCTTGTGTTTGCGCAGATCGGGCACCAGATCCAGTACGCCGGACATTTCTTTGCGGGACATCCAGCCGGAGGTGCCATAAGTGCCTTTGGCGGAGTAGGAGAAATTGCGGTCTTCATCATACTCACCGGCATCACCATATCCCATGCGCATGACCATGATGAGCAGCACTGCTAACAAGCCAATGCAGATCAAAATGCCATACACGCCATAAGGCGGTCTGAGCACAGAGGAAAGGCAGAGAAGGAAGTCGGGCGAAGCGGCCAGCGGTGAAGTACCGTCGCCGGGAATACCGCCGCCCTGTTTCCAGGTTGCATAGTTACCCAAAAGCTGTGCCAGAAAGCCGCCTGCGTATAGAATCGCAAGAATGGCAAAGGGCGCTGCAATCAGGCTTACGATCAGTTTTTTCTTGTTTATGGGAACAACCTCCCCTCGAATTTTGTGAAATCAATGGTCTGGAAGCGCACCCGGGAACCACAGTAGCTGCGAAGTACCTCTGCCTGGAAGTCAAAACAGATCAGTGTGCCTGGGCGCTCGGATAGTTCGAGGGAGGTGTTGAAGCGTGCGATACGGGGCAGATCGCAGAAATAGCCAAACAGGACTGGTGAGCCATCCGGTGAAACACCGTCATGCTCAATAGCCAGTCCGGGCTGCCTCGCAGTAAGACCTTGGAGCAGAATGCGGTCCAGCTCCGCAGTTTTCACAGGGTCGCACAGCAGTGCAAGTATCACCTCCCCCTGATGGTTGTTGGTAAGATAAAGAAAATGCTCATAGCTGCCATCCAGCATGAAGAAATCATGTTTGCGTCCTCCGGTGCTGGTCAAAATCTGGTAAGCCAGATCCATGCTGTTGCCCAGAATCAGTCCATGAACATCCTCATGGCGAAACTGTGGGGCCAGGCGCTGTTGGCAGATTACGCTCCAAATCAATGCCTTGACCCGCATTTCCGATTTGTAGCGCCACTTCATCAGGGCGCTGCTGCTGTTGTAGGTCACGAAGATGCCGGAGGGCGCAAGGAGTATTCCGGTGGAGCGGGAACTGCGGATCTTCGTGGTGTCGATCCCCATTTCTTTCACTTCTCTGGAACTGAAAAAAGCAGGATAGACAATCCTGCCGCCAGCGTAACCATCCGGCGCAAAAATTGCCGGTTTTTCATCCCGATACACACATACACCCGCATTATCCATGGTCACATAGGTTTCTGCCAGGCGGTGTAGCCGGAGTCTTCGGTCAATTTCGCATTTCAAACGGTTGGTGTCGGTATCTCCTGTCAGGTAGCTGGCAAACCTGTCCGGCCGGCTTTCCAGCAGAGTGGCTTTGGCTCGCGGCCCCAGACGGTAGCCGCGCAGTTTATCCCGGTAATAGGTACGCAGCAGCCCGTCTTTTTTCAGTGCAGTGACAACAGACTCCAGATAATATGGACTGCCGGGAAGTCTGTTAAGCTGGTCTGTGGGGAACTCGCCGGAGATGGCAGTCAGAGAGAGAAGCCTGTACGCCATCGTGTCTGGCTGTGGGAATTTCCCAAGTGATCACCTCCTTGTGGTGTGTGGCTTTTACCGAGACTGCAAGGAACTTCGGTAAAAATCCGTGGTGTAACGACAGAAAAAAGCCCCGAAATCCGGGGCTAAATACGATGTTGCGGCAGGTCGGACAAGCAATGGCTGAAAATGCTCAAAAATCCGAGATGGATTTTAGGGTGTTTTCATGCTCAGCAAGCCAGGCGGGAAACCGCTTTTTTTCCATGACACTGATTCTGGTACAGTCCTTTTCGCCCAGCGCAGCGGTGTTGTAGGCATCGCAGAGCAGGCCGGTATCGTCAGCCATGACGAAGGTGGAGAGGACATCCAGAAGCTGCTTTTCTTCCAGATTGTCGTAGTCACGGATACGCCGGGTGGGAAGGCACTGGTCATAAACCTGCGTAAAGCACACCACACAATCGCTGAAGCGGGGCATGGGATGCTCTTTGGCGTATTGCTCCAATGAGAAGTAGAACGGGTCGAGCAGAAACTCAGTGTTTTGCCTCTGCTTGCGTTTTGGGAGCAGACCAGGCAGGGTGACCTCCAGTACACCGTCCTCATAGACAACCTCAATTCCGTGTACAATACCGGCGGATGTCAGGTAATCGCCTTTGCGGATGGTGGTGCTGGAATATATCAAATGCCGCAGCCTGCAGGCAATTTTCTCTGCCCGCAGGGCGGCATCAGTGGATAAGACTTCATAGTTGTCCGGATAGCGCTGAATATCCGTGGTATCCATCGCGTAAAGAGCATTGCTCAAACGGGATATATCATCAAGAATGCTTCCGATTCGGTGTGAGATGATTTTTCGTTCCAATCAAGTTCCTCCTGTTTTCTTAAAGTAATGCACCTGGCCCGCTGCATCCACGGTGCAGAAACCGGAAATGCCAGGGCAGTCAATGCGGCGAATGTCTTCCGGATTATCGACCAAAATGATGCGGCGTCCACCGCTGCGGTCATCCCGAAGCGCATGGTTGATCAGGGCCTCCTGGCCGGAAGCTGCGTAGACGATTTCGTATAGTTCACCGTTTGCAAAGAAGATAAGCTTGACCGGAAAATCACCGGGAGCATGGTATTCCACCTGCCCGATAAAATCCAAGAGTACCCAGGCAGCCCGTATCAGGGAGTTGTCTGATTTTGCTGCCCAACCAGACGGAAAGTAACCGCCTGTATCAGTTTGAAAAATACGGCCCTGCTTTTGTAGATGGGAGAGCAGGGTCTTGATGATTTCTTCTTTGCCAGGGTGAAAGCAAAGAAGCTGCTGCATATTGAGACCGGGATACATCGTGACGATCCGCAGCAGAGCCGCAGCTTCATTTCCATAGATTTCAGCCCTGGTCTTCATGGGTATCACCTCCAATGGCGTAATATAGGCGTATTCAAGACGCATTAAAATAGGAAGGAAAGCCAGTCAGTGTAAGCCAAAAGATGATCTGGTTGGCAAAACTGGCTTTTAGGCGTAATGCAGACGCAAAGCAGACGCATAGCGGCGTCTGGCAGGAAAGTTGCACATGGGAATCACCTCGCTCTTCAAATTGTTATATCTGCTGTTCGGCAGATGTGGATTGTTCACGGCGTTTTCGCTCTACGATTTCACGCAGCTCGCGGCGGTCGGTAGTAATCAGATCCTTTTCCAGAGGGCTGGCTTTGAATTCCACCATAATATTGTTGTTATTGGTAGAAATCAGACCGTGACCTCTTTCAAAGTGAGTGATCTCCATTGTTTCAGCATCGGACAGGTGCAGGGCTTCCTGTACCCGCTGGGCTTCGTCGTCCTCCAGATTCAGAATGATCTTGGTCTTGGAGTTGTTGATGATGCCCTTACCAAATCTGCCGCCGTCAAGGTCAAAGAAATCGGCAAGATCCTGGCTTGCAAAAATCGAGGCGCCGCCGTAACCGCGTATGGTTTTGGCAATTTCCAAAAGGAAATCGCCAGCCAATCTTACACCAGCAGCACCGGCGCCGGATAGAAGCTGCCAGCACTCATCGATGAAGATGGCTTTTTCTTCTGTACGGTCGGCTTTGGCTCTGTCCCAAACAAAGTCCAGCGCCACAAACATACCTACGGTGAGCAGATCTCCCGTGAGGGAGGAAATATCCAAAACAGTGTACTTGTTGTCGAGCCGAACATTGGTCTGCTTATTGAAGGTGCTGGCGCTTCCGTTTACCAGACGGTTTAGGATGTGGGCCATGCGCATCGTTTCCTTGGAGGTTTTCAAAATTTCGTACAGGTCACCAAGCACCGGCATCTCACGGTACTGGCCGGGCTTTGCAGGGTCTTCCAAAGAGGCATTATCATGAGTGATGCCTTTTGTGTTATAGGTACGAACAAGGGCTTCGTCCAAAAGCTGTCGTTCCTCGTGAGACATATCGGGGATCAGCAGACTGAAAAATATGTGGAGCTGCTGGATCTTTGCTGCAAGTTCAGATAACTGGATGCCTGGACCGTCCAGAAGTTCATTCACCGAGCGGTCTACCCGCCGAATCTCCATAACATTGATGCAGTGGGGACTGGCCGGTGAAATCTGGATAAAGGAGCCGCCCACATTGGAGCAGGCGCGATGGAATTCATGGCCTTTTAGGGGCGCAACAATGAAAATGGGGATATTTTTCCGCCTCATTCGCAGCGCCATCAACTGCATGGTAAAAGTTTTGCCGGCTCCGCTCGTGCCAAGGATCGACATATTGGCGTTCTTATAGACCGCAGAATTGAAGATGTCCACGATAATAAGGGAGCTGTTGTACTTGTTGACGCCCAGCAGGATACCGTTATCATCACACATCTCATAGGAGGTAAAGGGATAACAGCTTGCCGCACCGCCTGTCAGCAGGTTGCGTTTACCGCGCTCATACAGTTTCTTTTCCATTGCCACCAATGGAAGGGCAGATAAAAACGCCTGTTCCTCCCGAAAATGGCAGGTGCAGGCGTTCATGTCTTGTGAGAGCAGGAGCTTTTTCATCTCGCTGACCTTCCATTCCAAGTCTTCCTCGTTGGAGGCAGTAATGGTAATCAGCAGATTCAAGTAGTAGAAGTCCTCGTTGTTGGCAAGGCCCTCTTTGAGAAAGTACCCGCTTCGGATAGCGCCATCAATGTCATCAAAGTCGGTGTTGGTGTCGCTGGCGTCCTTGATTTTGGAACGGTTGATACGCAGCTGCTGTCCGACTTTCTGGATGATGGTTTCTTTGGGCTGACGGGAGAGGAACATATCCATATCGATCCCGTCACCGGCATTGACGATAAGACTGAGCCAGCCGGCTGGAACCTGCGTTTTGTAGCCATCAGAGGGCACCAGCAAATAAGCATAATACAGACCGTCAATGCAGATATGGTGACCATGCGTGAAGTCAATGCTTTTTGGCGCACAGAATTCGGTGGCAGGGATATGGTCGATCTCACTGTCGCGCCCTTTGGCAAGGTACTCAGCCACAACCTCCTGTGCCCGGACGGAGAGCGGCTTTACAGCACTTTCATTTCTGCAGAGCAGGTTATAGAGGACATCTACGGTAAACTCATCCCAGTTTTCCGGAACGATGACCTCGTTACCGCACTGACGGAGGTAGTTGGTAGCAGTATGGACTGCACTTTGCAGGGCATTGATTGCCTCGCCTTCTTCATCAGAGCGCTTGGTGTTGCTCCACGGCTCATATTCAAAAATCAGGAAGAAACGTCGGGTAATTGCCTCACGGGAACCGATCTGCTGAACGAACTGGAGGTAGTCTTCCTGCATGAGCAGACACTGTTCATTGGTCTCCTGTTCCATCTCCTTCCGAACGGTATCCAGATGGCGGTTGATCTCTGCCCGACGTGTCAGTACCTTGATTTGCAGCTTGATGGGGCTGATTTTCAAGTAGGATACAAAGGAATAGATGATGTTCCGCTGTTCCTGGGCGCTGCGCAGCATAAAATTGATGGGTACTACCTCGACGACCTTGACATAGCGGTGGTCCTTCGTGTAGATGATGCCGTTTTCAATTTTGGAAATCGGCAGATAATCTGCTACCGGGTTAAGGCAGGCGGGCTTCGGCTCCTGAGTGCGGATAGGGCGTTTTACTTTGCGCTCCTTGGAGACCTTCTTTTTTTGCTTGGCGGCTTTCTTCTCCTTGGCAGGCTTCTGCTTTTTCACAGGACGGAGTTTTTGGCGGATCTCGTAGCTACGAACTTCATCAAACTCCGCTGGGAAATCCTCTCTGCCGGAGCGCCGTGACCGTCTGGGAGCCTTGTCGGGCTTGTGTACCTTCTTTTTAATATGCTTGCCGCCATGCTCTGCCGCAGGAACCGCATCTTCTGCGCTGTTACCGCCTACAATGCGGCGGTTTCGCAGGTACTTTATGAAAATCAGCAGAAAAGAGGAAAGGCTCTCACCGGAAACTCCGATAAGCGCCACCAATGCTGCTGGCAGTGCGGTCAGGCACAAAGCGATGATACGGGCAGTCAGGCCAAGAGGGAGCAATGAAAAAACCGGCACACCAATGGCAAATGCCAGGATACCGGCTTCAATCACATTGCGGGCTTTGAACATACCACCGAAGAAGGTGCCTGACTCGATGAAATTCGGTGGTATTATGTAGGTATCTCGGTCGATTTTATGATTCATGATTAACCTCGTTTCCGAAGCCGGGCGGGCACATCAGCCGATAATCCAGAACGGACCGCCAGCTCCAGCGCGCCGGCTGGCCTCATTTAAGATAATGGACAGATCCCAGAGCTGTTCGCTCCGTGTGTAACTGGCAGGGTCAGCCACCATGATCTTGCCGTCTTTTACGCCACGCAGGACAATGAAGTGACCGGAAGAGGTAAAGTGGCCTTCAGACATGATTGCTACTACCAGTTTACCATTAGCCAGTGCGTCTGTGATGCGCTGTGGTTCCGCAGTGGTACAGCCGGAAACCGGAAGCCCCCATTCCCCAGCGGCGGCAGGTATCAGCGCATGGTAAGAACCACTGCTTTTACACCAGTAGCCGTTGTTGTAAGACCACTCGGCCATCTCCACAGGGTCAACCATATCGTCCGTCAGAGAGGACACCACGATTGCCATAGCGGTAGGGCCGCAGCCATAACCGCCAATATTGTCCGTACCATATGCTTTACCGGCATAGCGTTCATCCAGCTGATTGTAGTAAACAACAGGTGTGATCCCGTCGGTGAAAGTAACATCGCCCAGAGCGGTGATGCTGTTTCCGGTCCACGCTTCCAGATTTTGCAGCAGACCATCGCCCAAGAACAGGCTTAGGTTGGAAGCGTAATCAGATGCAAGCTCCTTTTGGTCATCGGTAAGCTGGAATACAACATCAGAAAAATAGGACTCACCGTTGTAACGGACAGTATAGACCATCCATGTTTCGGACACCGTTGTTTCTTCCCCAGTCTCCGGATCAGTCACGGTGCTCTCACGAATCTCTTGCTTGCTGGTGTAGGAATATAGATGCTGTTTGTTTTCCCGCAGGGTGGCGGCAAGGTCATTCAGAGAAATGCTTTCAAAATCCTTGTCTTTGGCCGCACAATACTGAGAGATAAATAGGTTGGCGTTATAAATGGGACCGCTGGAATAGGCGTTTTTGACCTCCATATGGTCGGCTCCCGATGCCGCAAAGTCAGCTTCGATCCGGGCAAGTACATCATCCAGTGCCTCGCCCAAGATGCCGTTGAGGGTAAAGGTGATCTCGTTGGCGTTCTCAATAATCGCTGTTTTGCTATTCAAAATCGGAATTTCGGGGTCAGATGGCGAAAAGGCATTGGTCAGTCCGCCGAAAATAAGACCGGGGAGCATGAGAACAAATAATACCGGCAGCATAAGCAGGGCAATGACTGCCACAATGATTTTTCCGATATGCTTCCGGCCTGCCCACACTGCGCCTGCAACTGCACCGTAAGGACCGCCTGCGGCAGCGCCTTTGGCAGCGGAGGAAATAGCTTTTCCGGTTTTGATTGCGCCGCGGATGGTATGCGCTGCGGAGGCACCGGTCTCCACAGCTTCGGAAAAACTGCTTTTTTGATCTTCTGGCATTTATATCTTGTCCTTTCTCCTCGGGGCTGGAGGCAGCTTTTTGACAATGGACTCGTTGAAGGCGATAGAACCGTCAGGAGCCATATAGGGCGATTTGTCAACAGCATCCACAGCGTACTGCTTATACCATGCTGTGCCATCCACGGCATGAACGGTGGTGTACTGGCCTTCCGGGGCAACATATTGGTCTGCGTGGTACATACCAAAGGAGATGCCTTCGGGATGTTCCGCAGTCACTTCTGTGCCGGTGATGCGGCCGCCGCCAATTTCGACATTTTGGAAGGTCGGAACATTTTCAGCTCCGGATTCCAGTGCCGCATATCCCATGTAAGAGTGCAGGGCTTCGGCGGCTTTTTCACCGGAAATGGCCCCCATCTGGCTGATACTGCCCGTGGCTACGCTGCCGATTACATTGTTGGCAAAATTGCCGCCCTTACTAACGGAAGAAGCGTACATATGGCCGCCGATTCCTCCGGCTGCAGCATCGCCTAAAAGACTGCCAAGACCGGAAGGCTTGGAGCCGGGAGTTGTGGTGGCTGTTTTGATGGCACTGTTTGTGACTTTTCGGCTCACCACTCCAGAAAGACCGCCGCTGGCAAACCCTGCTCCAAAGCCGCCGCTGCCTTTACCACCGTTTGAGTTGACATTGGTGGAACTGCTGTTTCTCCCGCCGCCAAAGTGGTGACTGGAAAAGTTCTTGATGCCGCCGATGCCTCTGGCAGCAATCATAGCCTCAGCCAGCATGCTGCCGCCGGTATGTCCTACATTGACACCAAGACTGGAGAGGAAGGAATCGATTTTCTGGCCGACTTTGAGAAAGCCGATAGCACAGAGAAACCAGATAAACACATTGCCGGAAACGGCTTCTTTTCCCACAGCGTCTACCTGAGCCTGCACATCGCTTTCGGAGATAGCGGCAAAAGCCGGCTGGCAGAGCAGGCAGGAGAGAATTGCGACTGTAAAGGCCGCAAACAAAATTTTTTTGAGTTTCTTCAAGGATAAGACCTCCTTACAACGAAAGCGGGTTCGCAAGGAAGGACCCCACCATGCTTGTGAACAGGCGCAGGCACCAGGCGTTCATGACCAATAGGAAAATTTGACCGCCAAGCATCCGGCACCAGGATTTCCAGATGTTTGCTGTGGTCTGACTGGCGCCCATAGAAAAAGCCACAGGAGCCGTGTAGACCAGTACACCGAGCAGCACATACCGTTCAGCTGCCTCGAACAGAAGTTTTAGGTAATTCCAGGCCAGGATGAGAACCAAAATCAAGGTAATCAGCGCCACAGCCCCATTGGCACACACACCGATGATGACCAGCATTACGGAATTGAAGTCTGCAAAGCTTAATGCAGGAAGGTCAGAGTCCATGATCCAGTGGTAGGGGGTGCCGCCGATGGTAAGAACAATATTGACGATTTCATCTGAAAAGAGCGTCAGCAGGATAAAAATAACGGAACGGATACTCAGCTTTACCGGGTCTTCTGCTTCCACACCTGCGCCAAGACCGAAGTTTTTGAATAACTGCCAGACCCAGTTGAGCAGGATGATCCCGATTGCCAGAGCCACGAAAACAGAGTACATAGTCTCTGCTGCGGGAAAATAACGCAGAAATACAGCCATATCACAGCCCAGCGCACCCAAAACCGATGTGGTCACCAGATCAAGACCGGCCATTACCTGTTCTGCGATCCATTCCACTATGCCGTCTAAAATGCCCATAAATGCAAGCCTCCTTTCCGGCGAGCAGTCAGACGGTCAATCAGCCTGTCCATTGTCCGCCACTAAAGAGCGGCGTCACATACGCCATGATAAAGCCCAAGCCATTGAGGATAGCCCAGGTGATACAGATTCGTTTGAGCCAGGCGCGGCTTTCATCCACCGTCCGTCCGGAACGGGAGAAGTTCATGAGCAGCAAGGCTACCGAAGCAGTGACGATGGCGGCGATAGTGGAGATGGCAAGGATTTGGGTGTATACATCCTGCATGATCTCTTTGGCCTTGGTCCATACATCTGTTGCCGCATAAGCCGGCTGGCAGAATATCATGGACATCATCACACACAGGAAGGCGCTGTAAGCCACTTTGGGCAGCGAAAGCCTGCGCTTGGACTGGGTATCCGGCTCCTGAAGCTGCGGAGTTTGAGGGGTTTTCGTTTTCTTCAATTTGCGATCCTCCAATTCTGAATGATTTTTTGATGCTCAATAGGGAACAGAAAAACCCACACCTGTCAAAACAAATGTGGGCTTTCAAATGGCCGGGCGGCCATCTGGGCAGCAAAAAAGCACCCTGATGAAAGGTGCCGTTACTGTCCTGTTCGGTTTTGGGTGCAAGTTTGAGCATATTCAGTTTAACACATCGGTATTTACACTGAAAGAGCAGAACCATGCCAATTTTGTTCCCGAATTGTGCCAATTATTTGCCCGATTGTCCGGAAGATGATTTTGGCTCTGGGAAGAACTGCTCCAGCATGTCTAAACTGTCCTTGGAGGTATAGCCCCAAAGAACGGAACTGAGGGCTTCAATGGCTTCCCGGCGTTTGCGGTAGTAAGTTCTGAAACTGATGTCGCGGATATGCGGTCGCAGGGTCTCGATAATTTCCTCAACATTTTTGAGCTGCTGCGGCGAGAGGAAGGAGTAGTACAGCAACCAGTAATATGCCTCACCGTTTTTGTGCTTGGTACGCAGCAATTCGATTGCGGAATCCAGCAGCTTGAGCATTTTGTGGCTGCGTTCAATGCATTTGGCATGATGCTCGATGTCGCTTCCGGCCAAATCAGCGCCAGCCAGATAGACTGAATCCAGAAAATCCTCAATGGAGGTACCATACTCAATCTCAAACTTGGTGCGGACATGCTGGACAGAAAGCTCCAGGCTCCACACAACATCCCGGTATTTTTTCAGCAGTTTCCAGGTATCATGGTACAGGGGATTATCAGCAACATCAGGTTCAACAAATTTTCTCATTTCAGGTTCCTCCTATTTTCGTGCTCCTCAGAGGGAGTGAGTGTAAGTTCAAAAGTGGCGATTGAAGTGTTTGTGCCGCAGAGGATGGTCAGACCAAAGTGGACTGTAGATTTCCCTCGCGCACGCGGAATCAACTCTTCCCAGCAGTCGTCCGATAAGGGATATAACTTATAGCAGGAGAGTGGGCAAGAAAAGCAGGAAATCCCTTGCGTAGATAGGATGTCAGCCATCTTGCGGAGTATCGTTTCAATGTGCGATTTTGAAACGCTGGAAAGTGCATCCGAAACAATGACCTCATGCTCAGAGATAGAATGGCTCTCTTCGGTTTCAGCAGTTTCCGGAAGCTCCAGATGAATGTTTAAGGTCATGGCAACTTCCTCCTTGTCGATTAAAACATCGGAAATCTCAAACATGGTGGACAGGTAGTTCTGCAGGTAGATCACGCTTCCATGCCGGCCGGGAAACGACATGATAGAGATATACCCAAGACCGTCCAACTTTTTCAGTATCCGGCATACGGTAGCGCGTGACAGCCCCCAGCGGCAGGAGAGTTCGGTATAACTGACCAACGGGTTTCCTGTACCATTGCGAAAGTAGGCTACCGGACCGACCTCTGACCCCTGCACCTGCGTATCGTTGTAGACAGCGGATACCCACAGATCCAGAACGATGTCCATTTCAGAGCAGCGGGCAGAGCTGACCAGTTCCAGGGCAACAGAGACTGGCAGGAAGAAAAAACCGGTATCCTTTTGGCAAGGGGCATTGTACTCCAGTGCGGAATTGTGGCGGGCCCAGTGGAGGATTTTATATTTGACTACATTGCCACGGCCCAGCAGTGTATAGGAAATCAAGTGCTGCTTCTGAAGGGTATCCAGCATGGACAGCGCCTGCCGATGAAAGCGGGTGCGGAACCAGCAAGACAGTTCCTTGACGGTGCAGACCCATTCGCCGGGGGAGACTGTGTAACTGATCCCGTCAATACGGCGATATGAGGTGCGGAAGTTTGCATAGCTGCAAAGTACAGTAAAATGAAAAAGGCCGGAGCCTCCGTTTATGCGGATGCTCCGGTCGTTGATCAGTTTGTGGATGAACTCACGATAAATCCGGCATCGTGGGTAATCTACCACTTGTTTGATTTGAAGTTGGTATTCTGGCATAGTGAACCTCCTAGTTTTTTATGCAGACAAGTAGTTCGCTGAAAAATGTTGACTTGAATAACTGATGGGGGTATACTCATATTTATATGAGCTGCAAATAAGCAGTTTGTGCATTGCTGGTTTCCGCAGTTTTAGCATTGATACCTTATAATATAGGCTAAAAGCGATAAAGAAACAGTATCAGGGATGTTCTTCATGGCTCTACAATGTGCCAGTCCTTTTCATGGAAAATTTATCCAATTTTTGACATTTTGGAGCTGACACACTTTTTCACAAAAAAATATGCCTACAAACAACTACAATTTTTATACAACTTTTCGAGTGAAGCGGACGGTCAAATAGGACACAGGACGAATGATAAATAGTTTCAAAAACCCAGCAATTATGCGGATTTTGCGCACTACGGAGCGGCATGGGGCGGGATGGAGAGAGCAAAATTTTATTCCCGACAATGAAGAGTCTTGACTCTGACAAAAAAGCAGGAAAATCCGGAGCAGTAGAAGAAGCAACTGCAAACGACAACAACGGATTCTTCAAAGACAACGCGAAGATTGACTTCTCCAACGTAAAGGTTGAGCCTTTATTTGAAGAAGAGGTTGATTTCGATACATTCAGCAAATCTGATTTCCGTGCCGTAAAGGTTAAAGAGTGTGTAGCAGTTCCGAAGAGCAAGAAGCTCCTTCAGTTCACACTGGATGACGGAACAGGTACAGACCGCACGATCTTAAGCGGAATCCACTCTTACTATGAGCCGGAAGAATTAGTTGGTAAGACACTGATCGCAATCACCAACCTTCCGCCAAGAAAGATGATGGGAATCGAGTCTTGCGGTATGCTGCTTTCAGCAGTGAATAACCTGAAGGATTCAGAGGATGAAGAACTGCATCTTCTGATGGTTGATAACCATATTCCGGCAGGTGCAAAGCTCTATTAAGATGATGTAAAGATGTACCGTAAACTTACATCAATTGATGCAGAAATCGGTGCAAGCAAGAAAAAATCGCATAATTAGTGCAATGAGTGGGCAATTCCAATCGGAGTTGCCCATTTTTAAAACAAACAGAAATACAAATAGGAATTGGCAGAGGTAATGAAATGTTTGAAGAATTAGGAAATAGTTAATAAAGAGAGGTGCAGATGCTATGCCAGGTATACTCGTGGTTGAAGATGATGAAAATTTAAATCGTGGAATTACATTTTCACTGAAAAAATCCGGATATGAGGTTTTTTCAGCAGAATCAGTGAAAAAAGCGAAAAGAATTGCAAGTGATCATAATGTGGATGTTACCATTTGTGATGTGAATCTTCCGGATGGGAATGGACTGGAATTTGTAAGGTGGATGAGATGCAATTATAATACATACATTATTTGTCTTACAGCACTAGATCAGGAGATGGATCAGGTCATGGGATATGAAGCAGGGGCAGATGATTATATTACAAAGCCGTTTAGTCTTTCGGTACTTCTTTTGAAAATAGAAGCACATTTCCGCCGCAGACAGGAGAAAATGGAAGCCGGAAAGATGATTTCGGGAGATATCGTATTTATCGCAGGAGAAATGAAAGTCCTGATAAAGAGTCGTGAAATCAGTCTGACAAAAACGGAGTTGAAAATGCTGACTTTTTTTCTTCAGAATCCGAAACAGATTCTTTCAAAAACACAAATATTGGAAAATGTGTTTGATCTGGAAGGGGATTTTGTGGATGAAAATACAATCGCTGTCAATATCAGAAGACTCCGTGAGAAAATCGAAGACAATCCGGCTGCACCGGTCTATATAAAGAATATCAGAGGTCTTGGGTATATATGGAATCAGGAGGTAAGGCAGTGACAAAGAGATATCGCAAGAAGATTACAGTAGTGCTCTCCTTGGTATTACCTGTCATATTATTGTTTGCAATATTAAATTGCTTTACCACGTATGTGTTTTATGAAGATTATAAATATAAAATGAATCTTATGACAGAGATTGCTGCAAAGGAAGAATTTTCCGGGCTGGATGCTGTTTCGGAATTGCTTAAGGATAAGGATATTGAAACTAACGAACAGGGAAGGCGATTATTGGAGCAATATGGATACTGGGGGAATAAAGGGAATGCATTTTATTCGCAATTCCGGCATCAGGTTATGGTGACCGGTGCTGTAAGCACTGTGATATGCGTGCTTCTTTTGACTTTTTTACTTTATTGGAAGAAAAAAGAAGATGCGTGTCATCAGAAAATTTTAGACCAGTTGGAAGAAATTCTGATCGGATTCCGTGAAAATAAATTTGATGATTTACTGAAAACGGAAAATCATGCAGAACTGGAAAAATTGAATGACCAGCTTGAAGCAATCGGACATCATATTCAGTTGATAAAGGAAGAAGCAAGGGCAGAAAAGGAGAACACGAAAGAAATGGTTTCTGATATTTCTCACCAGTTAAAGACACCGGTTGCAGCTTTGGATACATGTTTTAGTGTGCTGATGCAGAATGACTTAAGTGCCACAGAACAGGAGGAGTTTCGTATCCGTTGTCGGAGTGCGCTGGATGGACTGGAGACATTATTGCAGTCGCTTCTTGAAATATCCAAGATGGAAACTGGACTGATTCAGATTAATAAGAAAAAACTTCCGCTTATGGATACTGTCATATATGCTGTGAACTGTACTTATCCAAAAGCGGATGAAAAAGAAATTGAATTCGTTTTTGACTATGCAAAAGAGCTGGAAACATGCATGGTTATGCAGGATAAAAGATGGCTTGGTGAAGCTGTGATCAACGTTCTGGATAATGCGGTCAAGTACAGTCCGTGTGGTTCAAAAATATTTATCCGGTTACAAAAAAGAAACGATCTTGTAAGAATGGAAATTGAGGATCAGGGAATCGGTATTCCGCAGAATGAGTATCACAAAATTTTTCAACGATTTTACAGAGGAAGTTCCAAGGAGGTCATGGAAAAGAGTGGTACAGGAATCGGACTTTTTCTATCGAGAGAAATTATCGAAAAACACTCAGGTACGATTACGGTAACCTCCGGCAAAAAGAAAAAAGGAAGCACGTTTGTGATTCAATTACCATATGTTGGTTAAATTTTAAGTGAGCAGAAATCTTACAATTCTGTAAGACTTCTGCTCGTTTTTTGAAAGTGAAATGAAAGATTGCCCTGATACAATTTGGATGTAAGATGAAAAGGAGGCAACACATGAGTGTGATATTAGAAACCAAGCAGCTTTGTAAGTTTTATGGCGTAGGTGAGAATCAGGTCAAGGCGGTCAATCAGGTGGACATTCAGATTGAGCGGGGAGAATTTGTTGCAATTGTTGGAAAGTCAGGTTCCGGTAAAAGTACATTACTTCATATGCTTGGAGGGCTAGACACCCCGACAAAAGGCAGTGTTACTTTAGCAGGAAAAATTTATACAGGATGAAGGAAAATGCCCTTGCTGTTTTCCGCAGAAGAAAAATCGGATTTGTTTTTCAGGCATTTAATCTGGTTTCATCTGTTAATGTCTGGGAAAATATTGTACTGCCACTGGGGCTGGACGGAAGAAAAGTGGATGAAGCGTATGTAAATGATATTATTGCAACTCTGGGGATTGAAAACCGGATTTATAATCTGCCAAATCAGTTATCCGGAGGACAGCAGCAGAGAGTAGCAATTGCAAGAGCACTGGTGAATCGTCCGGAAATTATATTTGCAGATGAGCCGACAGGAAATCTTGATTCTAAGACCAGTGATGAGGTAATCGCTCTGCTTAAGATGACAGCAAAAAAATATGGACAGACAATTGTAATGATTACCCATGATGACGAAATTGCACAGGTCGCTGACCGTATTCTGGTGATTGAGGACGGACAGGTGGTGGATTTCAGATGAAGACAATAAGCAGGATTGCATATAGCAATGACAAAAGGAACAGGACAAGAAGTATACTGATCATGATGGCAATCTGTCTGACCACGATGCTGCTTGTTATCATCAGTACTGTGGGAAATGGGGTAATTCATTTACAGAAAAGTCAGGCGGCAAGCTCATACGGGAGCAACTACGGCCTGTTTATCGCCGCAGATGGTACGCAATTAAAAGAAGTGGAACGCAGAGCTGAGATATCTGATATCGGTATCATGTGTACGGAGGGCATCCTGAAAGGAAATGAAAATGGCGGCTTTGTCAGTGCGGATGAAACGGTCAGGAAAATGCTTCTCTATAATCAGGAATATGTGTTGAAGGAAGGTACCTATCCGGAAAAGGCGCAGGAAATTGCCGCAGGACGCGCTTTCTTTGATGCAGTGGGATACCATGATGTAAAGGTCGGAGACACCGTAACATTGGAGTACCGTTCCGGCATGCAGTCGGAATACGCACCGGTGGAATTTACTGTCAGCGGGATTTTATATGACCGGGATGAATATACCATCGAGGCTTCCTATGTTGTATTCGGTTCGCAGGATTTTTATAATGAGCGTGTTGCGGAGGGTGACAGGCAATATAATATCTATTTTACCTTGAGCGATTCTGTAAATGTATCTATGAATAATGTTGCGCCTGTTATAAAAGAAATCGCGGATTCCTGCGGCATTGACCAGAAAAACGTGATCATCAATGACCTCTACCTGCAGTGGGTATTGCAGCCGAGCTATGAAATGATTGTGGTTTGTGGAACCCTGATCCTCGGAATCGTGCTGTTTTCCGTTGTGGTCATTTATAATATCTTCCAGGTCGGGATCGCCCAGAAGGTTCAGGAGTACGGAAAAATCAAGGCGCTGGGTGCAACCAGAAAGCAGATGAAGCAGTTGATCTTTCGTGAGGGCATTCTTCTGGCGGTTCCTTCGATACCGCTGGGACTGCTGTTTGGTTTCCTGATTGCAAAAGTCAGCTTCAACTGGCTGGTGGAGCAGGGAAATCTGGTATCGTCCGGAATCAAGAACCATCAGGTGCCTCTGTTTTCACTGACAATTATGCTCATCTGCATTTTTGTATCGTTTCTTACGGTCGTTTTGGCTCTGCGCAAACCCATGAAAATTGTTTCCCGGATTTCCCCCATTGAAGCGACACGGTATCTTGACGGCTCCAAAACGCAAAAACAGGGCAGACGAAAAGGCAGAAAAGATGTCACCGTTTTCTCCATGGCAATGGCAAATGTGACAGGTAATCCGAAAAGAACCATTGCTACGATTCTTACCATGGGGCTTTCCTGTGTATTGTTTGTAATTATCTCTAATTATGTTGGGAATATTGACACGGAGCACGAGGCGCGGATTGCAATCAACCATGGACAATTTGAGTTGCAGCTGGATTATTCCCAGAATTATGATGAAGCCTATTCGGAGAATAATCTGGACACAATCCTACAGAACAACCCATTGAATGATTCGCTGATTGAAGAAATCAAAAGCATTCCGGGAGTCACAGATGTCATGACGAGAGAGATTGTCTCTGTAAATCTGAACGGAACAAGATTTCCGGCTGATATTGTGAGTAAAAAGGATTTTGATTTTATGCGCCAAGAAGAGGATATTGGCTCTATGGACTATGATCAGGCGGTAAAGAATGGTGATATTTTCTTTGGCTGGTCAACGTGGATGGAACAAGATGGATATGCTCCGGGTGAATCCATTGCATTTGACTTTGAGAATGGAAGTGGAACCTATACCTATCAGGGAATGATTGCAGGATCTTTTGTAAGTGCGGACACTTATCTTGTCATTCCGGAAGGTGTATATCGTTCCATGAATCCGAGAGGAACAGCCTATGGCTATCTGTGGGTGGACTGTGATAAAAAAGATGTGGCATCTGTAGAACAAAGTCTGAATACTTTGATTTCTAATACTTCGCATATAAAAATGGATACTTATCATGCGCAGTTACAATCTGCCGAATTTGCAAGCAGCATGATGAAGCTTGGCTGTTATCTGTTTATGGCTATTGTAGGACTCATCGGGTTTATGAATATGGCGAATACCATGATCATGAATATTACGACAAAAAAGCAGGAATATGGTATATTACAGGCTGTGGGTATGACAAATAAACAATTAAATTTATGCCTGCAGTTACAGGGACTGATTTTTACGGTTGGTACCATATGCGTAGCTTTGATCATTGGTCTGCCGCTCGGCTATGCACTTTTTTCCTATGCAAAACATAATGGAATATTTGGAATGAATATCTATCATGTTCCAATCGTACCAATTTTTATTATGATTTTTTTGGTCGGTCTGTTGCAGATTGTACTTTCCTGCGTTTTAAGCAGTAATCTGAAAAAGGAAACGCTGGTAGAAAGAATAAGGTATGATGGATAGCAAGTAATATGTAATGAACTACTTCCCAACATTTTATACCAAGTCACAGATGGAGAAAGTTCTATTCTCGTTATTGGAAGAATGGAAGAATAAGAATGCCGAAGCAGGGAGTTGATCATGGTTTTCTACTTGGATTTGCAAAAACAAGCGGCAAGCGAGAAAAAACAAGCGGAAAAGCAGAAATAAGGAGTCGGGAGCGGCTCCTTTTTTTGTACTGCAGGATATTTCTTGACATGTAGTCACTGACTACATAGAGGAAGTGCCTATGAAGAAAGAGATATATAACATCGAAGGAATTGAGATTGAAGTAGAAAAATATGATAAGAATGATAAGAATGCAAAGCGTCGCCGCTTGGCTTATTGCTTCAGAATGATCAGGGAAAAGTCTGGTATAAGCAGGACTGATTTTTCTGTGTGGTTAGGTGTACCTTATCGTACCATGCAAGAGTGGGAGCTTGGTCGGAGAGCCATGCCGGAATATGTTTTACGTTTGATTGCCTATAAGGTGATGAACGAACTGCGCGAAGGGAGGATCGGTTAATATGTTTATACTGAGAAAACTATTCAAGATCATGCTGCTTCCGGTGGTCTTTGTTTTGTTCTTTATCAAGTGGCTATTAGCAACATCACTAAAGCTCACTGAATCTATCGTGGGGCTTCTTACTATGATTGTAGGAGGCGGTATTATATATTATCTTGTCTGCAAGAGATGGTCAGATGTCTTTCTTATGTCTCTGATCTTTGCAGATATCATGGCTCTTTTGCTGGCTGTCATAACAGTGCAGGATTGGTGTGATATGCTGATTGAAAAAATTGGCGCACTCTGAAATCCGTATACATTAAGGGTTTGAGCATGTCTCGAACCCTTAAATTCTTTTATAATATCTTGTGTTTCTATTTGAAGTGTGTTAATCTTTACTTGAAAAAGGCATAATAAGTTAAATATGAGACATTGTTTATGCATGTTTATCTTTGCTTATGAAAGTGAGCATCGGTAAACTCTCAAGAACAAGGAATCAAATTTAATCTATCATGTCTGGCTTATTCAGCGTACCCGGGATACGTGGATTTTCTGCCAGACTATCTTTATGCCTTTTAGTATAAATACTAGGAGGTCTTTTTTTATGGACGAGAAAAAAATCAAATTTATCCAAGATCAAATTGGATACACGTTCAAAAACCAGGAGCTGCTTGTTCAAGCATTTACTCGTCGCTCCTATTCAATGGAAAATGGAGGACAGGATAATGAGGTCCTTGAATTTATCGGAGACAAGGCATTGGATTTTGTTGTCGTGAAGCAGCTCTCCGAGGAATTCGGCCATTATTCAAAGAAGTATCAGAACTGGGAAAAGTGGGGTAAGACCGAGGAAACGGGAACCTTTATTTCTGATTTGGATGAGGGAGAATTAACTGAGATTAAGAAGCAATTGGTTCAAAAGAACACTCTTGCAGATGCAATCGACAACTTAGGGATAGCCTACTTTCTGATAATGGGAAAAGGAGATGTGGAGAAAAACATTCAGGATTCACTATCGGTTAAAGAGGATCTGTTTGAAGCGATTCTTGGTGCGATAGCCTTGGATTCAAATTGGGATATTGAAGCATTACAAGATAGCATGAATGTTATGCTGAATCCAGGCGAGCTCATGTTTGATGAAGACGTAAACTATGTGGCTGAGATACAAGCTTGGTCATCGGCTAATTCAGGAAACATTCCACTTCACTGTTTCTATCCTACTTCCATGCAGGGGACATGGTATATGCTAAGGCATCATAAGTGTATATGTGGAGAAGCGGAGCAGGATACGCACTTTGCGTGTGAAGTTCAAATACCGGGAATTGATTATCATTTCGTCGGATACGGCAGATCAAAGAATCTGGCCAGGATGGACGCATCGAGATTGGCGTATGAATATCTGAAAGATGAGGATATGCTCTTTTCTATTAGAGATGAGATTGATGATCCGAATTATAATGATTCCATCGGGCAGTTGGAGATCCTTGCCAGAAGAGGCTATTTCTCTATCCCTCAATATGACTTCAAAGAAACACATGACGAAGATGGTAATCCGGTTTGGAATTGTAAATGCTCTATAAAAGAAAAAGATACTGTAACCAATGGAAGATCTTCGTCTAAGAAAGATGCGAAGAAACAGGCAGCATATGATATGCTGACATTTGTTTTGGAGGAGGAATAAGCCATGGCAAAATATGCATTCAATTATGATTCCGGCGAACATGAATATATAGAAAGAGACGGCTTCAGTATAGATCGTGGTGAATACGTTTATAACTGGGATGACAGTGAGTATCGCCGCGAGGTAGAAGAGGAAGAAGAGCGTCGCCGGGAAGAACGAAGAATGTGGAATGAGGATTGATCAGAGGGATAATAAATGAATCATGACATTGAGAAAGCATTGGATAATCTTGAAAAAAGGGCACAGGATATTCAACACTATATGAATATTATGAGCAAAGTAAAGACGGTTAACGTTGCCGATGATCAAGATTTTCAGCGGGAATTTGACTTTTTTTACAAGGTAAGGCGAAATGCAGAATGGCGGAAAGTATTCTTTGAGATTTTCGAAAGGAAGAAAAAGAGGAATTGTTCCTACAAAGAAATTATAACGGAACTGTACGAAGGAACCGGACAAGTTGAGGCATCCTTTGCGAGTAAGATGCTGGCATCTATAGATGAGAATATGCCAATTTGGGATTCGAAGGTTCTTGATAGAATTGGAATTAAATCTTCAAATAAACGAGGACAGCAAAAACTCGAGGAAACAATTGAGTTATATGATGTCATTGTACAATGGTATAGTGATCTTAAGGCAAACAAGGCAAGCTATAACGAATATATAACATCCTTTGATAGTCGTTTTCCGGATTATTCATCAATCAGTGATACCAAAAAGATTGATTTTATACTGTGGGCGATGGGCGAAGAGGAAGAGGATACTATTCCATCTGTTTATATTCAAAATATGGAGGCCTTATCAGATGCTGCAAAGATTGCATCCCGCTCCATAGAAGCATATCCGGGAGTTGTTTCTGCGGTAAAACAAATTGCTGATTGTATGAAGCAGTATCAAGGTATCTCGCAAACCTTTATGGAAAATGCTCGTAGAATTAGTGAGACTATCCGCCCCATTTTTGAATATCAGCAACAGATAATGGAATCCGTTCGGCCAGCACTAGAATCGTTAGGTAAAACAATTGCGGCTATCACTACTACAATTCCTAAAATTGAGATTCCGGAGTCATTTCTTAAGACTCTAGGTAACCTAAGATATCTATATACGTTAAAAAGCATTACATGGCCACTATTTCTTGAAGATGATGAGGAATTAAAAGAAATCATTACGGGTCTATGTGGGGATAAAAAAGAAAACTATCCATTGGATGAATTGGCTGCATCTATCTGCAATTACTATAATTCTGAGAAATTAGATAATATAATAGGCGGATGGAGGAAACTATTGAAGGATGATTCAGAGAGATTGCTGCTATTGGAGGAGGCAGTTAATCTTCACAACTCTGGATGCTATTATGGTGCGACTTCTATCATGATGTGTCAAGTGGATGGTTTGATTTGTGACATTTCAAATTATACAGATGAAAATGGCTTAATATGCTCGGAAGATGATGAGAAGGAGATTTGTGAACTCTACCAGGTTGATTTTCAGAATCATAAGAAATTTGCGAAGACAAGCGAAAAGCATATGATTTTGAGGTTGGCTGCAATGACAGAAAATGCTGTCTTTTATTGGGAAGCAATGACTGATTACATATACAATGTAGTGCTAACGAGTCATGGGGAAGAATATCGTGATCATAACCCGCTGAGAAATAAAATCTGTCATGGCGATCAATTGGATTTCGGAACGGAGGAAAAATCGCTAAAGAGTATTTTTGTAATTGATTTGTTACTTAACCTAAAAAGCGAAATGCAATGGTTGGCTGAGCACAAATTTGATAAATAGTACCAAAATAGTACTTTTTCAGTATGAAAGAAGTACCTTTACAGTATTTTTTTTCGAAAATAAGTGTGTTATATTTACAATGGACAAAGCGAACGGGAAAACAAAAAATGATCAGCCCCATGTCAAGTAGACAAGTAAGTAAAAAAGAGTGGAGGGTGCGGAGAGACCGTTTCAAGTTTTGTGTAAACTATAAAAACTGATATAAGATTTGTGAATAGTTACAAATGGGCAGAGCCGATTTTCCGGATTCTGCCCATATCTGCATTATACAGAAGTTTTGGGGCATGTCAATAAGACCTGCCTAAAACAAGCTGTTTTTACAGGCTGCGTCCAGCCAGACGCTCTTCAAAATAGATTTCAAGCTGGGAATGGATCTGTCCCCAATCCTGTCGGTGTCCTGTCCATTTCTTGGTAATGTCCATAGTCGCAAGATACAGCATTTTTAAAAGGCTGTCATCCGATGGAAAAACCGTCTTGCTTTTGGTTACTTTCCGGAGCTGGCGGTTGAATCCTTCAATCGCATTTGTCGTGTTAAGCCGATATCGGCTTAGCACGACTTATACCGATAAAAAAACTATGCCGATATTTCATGAGATCCCAGTAAATAAGGGATTATCAGCAAAAAATA